>NZ_CP113977.2:3969946-4275326 GCF_026870175.2 Flavobacterium aestivum
TAAAAAATTCCCACACAGATTTAGCAGATTTTTGCTGATTTGTAATACACTTTCATTAAAAACAAACATTATAAAAAAAACGAACAAATACACTTTAAAACACTGATTTTCAATAAAAATTTAAACCTCCATCACTTACAATTTCTAAATTTATTTGCGTAAATTTATGGTCCAATTTCAAAAAAAAGAATTATCGTTTTTTCTTTGCCTCATTTCAAGTTTTAACCTGCAATAATATAACTTTCTAAAAAACATATTATGCTTAATGAAACTTCTATTCAGGATTTCAGGGCTACCTTAAGAGGCGAGCTAATAGAGCCGCAAGATCAAGGTTATGAGGATGCCCGAAAAGTGTACAACGCCATGATTAGCAAACGTCCTCGCATGATTGTGCGTTGCGCAGATGTGGCAGATGTGATTCAATCAGTTAATTTTGCGAGAGAAAACAAACTACTTCTCTCCATTCGTAGCGGCGGCCACAATGCCGGTGGTTTAGGAATTTGTGATGACGGATTAGTGATTGATCTCTCACTCATAAAATACACTCGCGTTGACCCACAAGCAAAAACGGTTATGGTAGGCGCAGGTTGTGTTTGGGGAGATATTGACCATGCTACCCACGCATTCGGGATGGCGGTACCAGGCGGAATTATTTCTACAACTGGTGCTGGCGGATTGACTCTTGGCGGAGGACTGGGTTATCTCTCCCGCAAGTGTGGTTTGAGCATCGACAACTTATTATCTGCCGATATAGTGCTAGCCGACGGTAGTTTTATAACTGCAAACGCTAATCAGAATCAGGATTTATTTTGGGCTTTAAAAGGCGGTGGCGGTAACTTTGGGGTGGTAACTTCCTTTACTTTTAATCTCCATCCTATTGCAATGATTTATGGCGGCCCAATGCTATATGAATTAAGCGAAAGTGAAGCCGTAATGAAATGGTATCGCGAACTTATTAAAGATGCACCAGACGACCTCAACGGATTTTTTGCTTTTCTTACCGTTCCTCCTGTAGCTCCTTTTCCAGAGCATCTTCACCTAAAAAAAATGTGCGGAGTCGTTTGGTCCTACACAGGTTCCTTAGAAGATGGAGAAGAGGCATTCAAACCCATTCGTGCCTTCAAAACACCTGCTCTTGACTTTGTAGGTCCAATACCGCTTCCGGTTCTTCAAAGTCTCTTTGACGGATTATTGCCAACCGGTTTGCAATGGTATTGGCGTGCCGATTTTGTAAATGAGTTGAGCGATGAAGCCATTGCCAAACATATTACATTTGCCGAAGCTATGCCTACACCACTCTCTACCATGCACATGTATCCTATAAACGGCGCAGCTTCGCGAATAAGCAACGAAGCTACTGCATGGAATTACCGCGATGCTACCTGGGCAATGGTAATTGTGGGTATTGATCCCGATCCGTCTAATAAAGATATAATAACCAAGTGGACAAAAGACTATTGGGAAGCACTCCACCCCTATTCTGCTGGTGGCGCCTATGTAAATTTCATGATGGATGAAGGCGAAGATCGTGTAAAAGCTACTTATGGAGATAATTATGACCGTTTGGTAACGATTAAGAATAAATATGATCCAAATAATTTATTCAGGGTGAACCAAAACATAAAACCCTCAATGAAAGAAGCGGAAACTGTAAAATAAGGCACTAAGATACTAAGCCTCTAAGATTCTAAGTTTTTTTAGAAGATAATTTATTTAGTCTTTTAAGTATCTACTTAGAAACTTAGTGTCTTAGAAAGTTAGTATCTTAGCCTCTTAGAAACTTATACTATGCCCAAAATTGAAATTAGAAAAGCATCCTTATCCAATCTGGAAACCATTCAAGACATTAGTAAACAAACTTTCATCGAAACATTTTCAGACGTAAATACTCCCGAAAATATGGAGGAATATGTTCTTCTAAACTTCAACGCCAAACAATTATCACTAGAAATAGACAATCCCAATTCTCTATTTTACCTTGCTACTTTAGACTCTGAAACCGTTGGTTATTTAAAACTTAATTTTGGCGATGCACAAACGGAAAACGCAAATGAAAATGCCTTAGAAATTCAACGCATATATGTACTAAAGGAATTTCACGGAAAAAGAATAGGGCAATTATTACTTGACGAAGCCATAAAAGTTGCACGACAAATGGCTGTCAATTCTATTTGGTTGGGAGTTTGGGAAAAAAATTATAATGCCATTGGGTTTTATACCAAAAATGGTTTTATCACTTTCGATAAGCATTTGTTTCTTTTAGGTGATGACCCACAAACAGATTTATTAATGAAACTTGAAATCAGTTAAAAAATATTTCAGTTACATTAATCCAATTCAAAAAAAGAAAACCAATCGTGTAGCATTATACGATTGGTTTTTTATATAGAAAAACGTATTTTTTAATAATCAAAACGTTTAAAAGCTTCGATAGCTTCATATTCTGCAAGACCTAAATCATCATATATTCTTGCAGTATTTTTGTTACGATCTTCGGCTCGAACCCAAAACTCTCTGGCATCATTTCCTTGAAACATCACTCGGTCTTTTTGCGATTGGTGACACAAAATGGCTTGTCTTTTTGTTAAAACTTCGTCTGGGCTCAGCGGAACAGCCATGTCTATATCATGTACATCCCATTCGTGCCAAGCCCCTCTGTACAACCACAACCAACAATCATTCATGTAGGATTCTGATTTTAATTCCCCCATTGCCGCAAAAATGGCATTCAGACACACTTCATGCGTTCCGTGTGGATCGGCTAGATCACCTGCTGCGAATACCTGATGTGGTTTTATTTGTGCAATGATGTCTTTTACAATGGCAATGTCTTCCGCCCCCAATGGATTCTTTTGTATTAATCCGGTTTCGTAAAACGGTAAGTCCAGGAAATGTACGTTTTCATCTTTTAGCCCGATATACCTAACTGCGGCATAGGATTCTCTTCTTCTGATTAAGCCTTTCAATTTGCGAACTTCCAAAGAGTCCATTTCTCCTTGAGTTTTGGCATTCAGGGTATCAATAACCGATTGGAAATTAATTCCAGACTGATTTTCTCCCACAAAATCATTACATACTTCCGCAAATTTTAGTGCTTCATCATCAGTAACAGCAATATTTCCAGAGGTTTGATACACCACATGTACATCATGCCCTTGTTTTATTAATTTAGCAAATGTTCCTCCCATAGAAATTACGTCATCATCCGGATGCGGACTAAAAAGTATTACTCTTTTCTTTGCTGGCGTAGAACGTTCCGGTCTATTGGTGTCATCCGTATTGGGCTTCCCTCCTGGCCATCCTGTTATGGTGTGTTGCAAAACGTTGAACATATTGATGTTCAAATCATAGGATGAGCTTCCACCAGCAGCCAAAAGGTCTGACATACCATTGTTGTTGTAATCTCTATCGGTTAATTTAAGAATCGATTTGTTGCTATGTTGGCATAACCAAACTATCGCTTTGTTTTTAAGTTGCTCTGTCCAGATACATTCGCCAACCAGCCATGGTGTTTCCAAACGTGTTAATTCTGAGGCAGCACCTTCATCTAATACAAAAGTGGTATTCTTATGATTCTGCAAAAAGGTCGCTGGTACCTCAGAACTAATCTCGCCTTGGATTGTTCGTTTTATTATTGATGCTTTATTTTGTCCCCATGCCATCAATACTATTCTTTTGGATCTAAGGATTGTAGAAACTCCCATGGTTACGGCTTTTTTGGGAACGTTTCCGATTCCATTAAAATCTCCCGAAGCATCTACTCTTGTTATATGGTCCAAAGTAATGATGCGGGTTCCTGAATTGATGTGTGAACCTGGCTCGTTGAATCCTACATGTCCTGTACGCCCAATTCCCAGTAATTGAAAATCAAGCCCTCCTGCACTTTTTATCTTCAACTCATAGTCAACACAAAACTGATTCAAATCCTCAATGGCTACTGTTCCATCTGGGATATTGACATTTTCAGGTTTTATATCTACATGATTAAAAAGATGTTGGTGCATAAAGTAATGGTAACTTTGGTTACTTTCCTTTGGCATTGGGTAGTACTCATCTAAGTTAAAAGTTACAACATTGGCAAAACTTAATCCTTCTTCTTTATGCATACGAACCAATTCCTGGTATACTTTTATAGGAGATGAGCCTGTTGCCAGTCCCAGAACACAAGTCTTGCTTTTGGCTTGTTTGGAACGGATTAAATCTGCAATTTCATGAGCCACAACAATGGAAGCTTCTGCTGAATTCTTAAAAATTACATTGTGTATTTTTTCAAAACGGGTTTCTTCAAACTGTCCAGCTGTTTTGTAGCTGATATCCCTTTTTAATTCTAATTTGCTTTTCATCTCTTTATTGTTTGCTTTAATAAATTATACTACAACAACCTCGTTGGGTCAAATCCTGCTTTTATAAAATTCTCGTCTATTCGAATGATTTTTTATAGAAAATCATATCGACAACTATAAAAATCAGCATCTAAAAAACGATTCATAATCTCTTTTTTTACCTTTTTAATAAAGTAAAAAAGCTCAATCTAGCGCTTCTATATTTACACTCTAAGTGTAATGATATCACGAAACTATGGATTAAATTATTACCAAACAAGAAAAAACAATAAAAATGTGCTCGAACACACTAAATTATATCCAAACTGTTTTACAGATGTTAAAATCTTAACTATTGAATAATATAAAGTGTACCATTTTTTTACCTTTTAAACAAAGAACGAAAATTTGCACAACAAATAGCTGTCGATTATATTTGGCTATTCTTTATAAATAAAACCACCTATTTTTAGAATTGCACTACTAACTAACCAATTATTAAAACCAAAAAGACCAAAGCCTAATGAATTCTATTGCCGATCCCATAACAAAAAATTCTAAAAACATTCTCAATGCAGCCGTGATTGTAGCCGCCCTTGGCTATTTTGTAGATATCTATGATTTACTCCTTTTTGGGATTGTTCGTACGGATAGCCTCAAAGACCTTGGAATAACAGGCGATGCTGTTAGGAATCAAGGAGAGTTTCTTATCAGTATGCAAATGTTCGGAATGCTTTTTGGCGGAATTCTTTGGGGAGTTTTAGGAGATAAGAAAGGAAGAATATCCGTTTTATTTGGTTCTATAATATTGTATTCGGTTGCCAATATTGCTAACGGAATGGTAACCTCCGTAAATGGGTATGCCTTTTGGCGATTGATTGCCGGAATTGGGCTGGCAGGAGAATTGGGCGCAGGAATTACGCTGGTAACCGAAAGTTTACCCAAAGAAAAACGAGGCTACGGAACCATGATAGTCGCTTCGGTTGGAGTATCTGGAGCGGTTGCTGCCTATTTAGTGTATCAATTTTTTCAAGATTGGCGCTTGTGCTATTATGCAGGAGGAATTCTTGGGGTTTTGTTGTTGTTTCTAAGAATCAGTATCACAGAATCAAGTATGTTCAAGCAAGTGCAACAAAGTGACGAAAAGAAAGGCGATTTTTTGTCTTTGTTTACCAACTCAAAACGATTTTCAAAATACCTGCAATGCATTCTTATTGGGATTCCGCTTTGGTTTTTAGTAGGGGTTCTAATTACTTTTGCTCCCGAATTTGCTAAAGCTTTAGGCGTACAACAAGCCGAAACTATAGCTGCTGGAAAAGCAATTGCCTTTTGCTACTCCGGTTTGGTTTTTGGAGATATCGCCAGCGGATTATTTAGTCAATGGCTTAAAAGCCGAAAAAAAATCATGTGTTTGTTTTTGATTTTCAATCTAATAATGGTTTTTGTTTACCTGAATGCATTCGGGATTTCTGCTTCAACCTTTTACATACTTTGCTTTATTATGGGCTTTTCAGTGGGCTATTGGGTTTTATTTGTAACCATTGCTGCTGAGCAATTTGGAACAAACATCAGAGCTACAGTAACAACTACTGTCCCAAATTTTGTTAGAGGTTCGCTCCCGCTAATTATTTTGACCTATAGCTTTTTCCGTGACCATCTCCTCGAAGGTGACATTCTTAAATCAGGAATGATTGTTGGATCTTTATTATCTGTAATTTCATTTGCGGCTCTTTGGAATTTAAAAGAAACTTTCCATGTTGATTTGGATTACTCCGAAAAAGGCAACGAAACTTTTATCTAAAACAAAATGGAATATATAATAATTTGCCTAGCTGCCTTGATCGGTTCTGGATTGACATTATTCTCAGGATTTGGCTTGGGCACACTCCTTGTACCCGTGTTTGGATTATTCTTTCCCATAGAAATAGCAATAATACTCACAGCAATTGTTCACTTTCTCAACAACCTTTTCAAATTGATTCTGTTAGGCAAAAATGCTAATCTAAATATCGTATTGCGTTTCGGGATTCCCGCCATTCTATTTGCATTTCTTGGTGCTTACCTCCTATCATTATTAAACGATATGCAGACAATACTGGAATATAAAATAGGAAACAGTACTTTCGAGATTATGCCTATAAAATTGATTATTGGTATCGTATTGCTGTTTTTTTCCCTTTTCGAAATAACTCCAAGTTTAAGCAAATTACAGTTTGATCAAAAATATTTGCCTCTTGGCGGAATGTTAAGTGGCTTTTTTGGAGGACTTTCCGGAAATCAGGGTGCATTGAGAGCCGCATTTTTGATTCGAGCAAATCTTTCTCCACAATCGTATATTGCCACAGGAGTTATAATTGCCTGTCTAATTGATATTTCCAGACTTTTTATTTACTCAAAGGAAATAATAATTCACCATAACCAATTTGATTATCTCTTGCTGACTTCAGCAACATTATCTGCTTTTATAGGAGCATTTGTTGGCAATAAATTACTTAAAAAAGTAACTATCAAAAACCTTCAAACCTTAGTAGCTATAATGCTAATTCTTTTTGCTTTGCTCCTAATTCTCGGCGTCATTTAAAGAAATTTGTATGGTATTAAGTTCAAAATTGTGCCATATCATTACTAAATCTGATAAATCTGCGTGAAAATTTTTTAGCACGCAGATTTTCAAAAGATTTTACTTACGTGTAGTATTTATTTACATACTATTCATCAAAGTAATCAACTTTATTTAAATTACTTCACCTGTTCGCTATCGCACTTTTGGTCGGTGTTAATTTTTCTAAACAATTTGTTAAAACCCGCCTAATTAGTGGTAGGTGAAAAAAAATTAAATTTTCCAATTTTTATTTCATTTTAAATTCTACTATATTTGAATGAAATTTATACAATGAAGATATTTTTCACATTCCTTTCCTACATTTTATTCCAAGTAGGATATTCCCAATCAGCTGATCAGTATTTTGAAAAAATTAGAAATAACGAAGCTGAACTAACCGCTTTTTTTGCTCAAATGCCCAAAGGAGGTGATTTACACCACCACTATTCCGGTTCTATTTATTCCGAACCTTTATTAGCTCACGCCATTGCCGAAGATTACTACCTCAACACTCAAACCATGACAGTTAGTAAAGAAAAACAAACTGCTGGTGACTGGGTATTATTTTCGACCTTGAAAAACAACGGAGAATTAGACGCTTACAAACAAAAAATAATGCAAAAATGGTCTGTCAAAGACTATAACAATGTCGATTACCCATCGGATAAATTGTTTTTTGAATCTTTTATGAAGTTTGAACCCGCCATAAAAAACAACTTTGAAGCTGGTTTATTGGAGTTAAAAAATAGAGCCATTAAGGAAAATGTAAGTTATATTGAAACACAACTATCTACAATTCCTTGTGCGATAGAAACAAATGACTTAGCCAAATACAATACCCGATTGAGACAAATGGCGGCAAGTAAAAACGAAAAAGCCGTTATGCAATCTTTGGACTCTTTGTATGGGGTTTTCATTCAAAAAGAAGCAAAAAAATACGCCAATGATTTTAACTCCAACTTTGTTGCCAAAATGCACAAAGACCTTAAAATGGATGATAAACAATTCACGATGCGTTACCAGAATTATGTTTTGCGCTTCATGGAACCAGTAGATTTATTCAAGAATCTGGTAGTCGCTTTTATATCGGCTGATAACAGTCCGCTAATGGCAGGAGTGAATATCGTTTCTCCCGAAGATGGTGAAACCTCCATGAAAGATTATTGGTTACACATGGTTATGTTCAAATATTGCCATAGCCGTTTTCCAAAAGTAAAATACACTTTGCATGCCGGTGAACTTACACTGGGATTGGTTCAACCAGAAGAGTTGACCTGGCATATCAACGCAGCCGTTTATACCGCTGGTGCCAATAGAATTGGTCATGGAGTTGATATGGCTTACGAAGAAAAAAGCTATGATTTGATGCGATATATGGCTAAGAATAACATTCCGGTCGAAATAAATCTTGCCAGTAATGAGTTTATTTTAAAAATAAAAGAAAACCGTCATCCTATTACGTTATACAAAGAATTTGGAGTACCAATTGTCATTAGTACAGATGATGCCGGAATATTACGAACGAACATGACAGAACAGTACGTTCTATTGGCCAAAAGATATAAAACCATTTCATATACAGATATCAAACAATTCGTTTATAACAGTATCGATTATAGTTTTATCCAAGATGCTAAGGTCAAAAAACAATTAGTCCAAGATTTAGACAACCGATTCAAAACTTTCGAAGCTAATTTCCCAATGAAATAAATCTAAAGACAAAATGAAAATTAAACGATCTTATTACATTATAATAATATGCATTGCTTTCTGTTTTTCTGGCATTTGGGCTTTCAAAAAATTCAACTTTAATACAGCTTATACTATCGGTCAGCCTCTCGATAGTCTAAACGGGGTCAAGGTATATTATAATGGCGGTGTCGACAATGTTTCTGAGCGTACGCTTACAAAAGACAATTACAACCTTGGGCTTAAATATCAATGTGTCGAATTTGTAAAACGCTATTATTATGAGCGTTTCCATCACAAGATGCCTGATAGTTATGGGCATGCAAAAGACTTTTACGATGATGAACTTTCAGATGGCGCAAAAAATCAAAAACGAGATTTAATTCAATACCATAATCCAAGTAAATCAAAACCCAAAGTTGAAGATCTAATCGTATTATCAGGAACCATTTTTAATAGATTCGGGCACGTAGCCATTATATCAAAAGTAACAGATAATGAAATAGAAATCATTCAGCAAAATCCAGGTCCATTTGGCAAATCCAGAGAAACCTATTTACTTAAAAAGGAAATTGGAAATTGGAAAATTGATAATGATCGAATCCTAGGATGGTTAAGAAAATAAAAAAAGCCCCAAATTGGGGCTTTTTTATTTTATTTCTAGTCTTCTTCAGCATGATGAGATTTAGAATATCCTCTCCATTTCTCGATACAATCCTGAAAATCCTGAGGCAATTCAGTATCAAAACGCATCATTTCTCCAGTAGTAGGATGAACAAAACCTAGTGTTTTAGCATGCAGCGCCTGACGTGGCAAAGCTTTGAAACAGTTCTCGATAAACTGTTTGTATTTGGTAAAGGTTGTTCCTTTCAAAATCAAGTGACCACCATAACGCTCATCATTAAAAAGCGGATGACCAATATGCTTCATGTGGGCACGAATCTGGTGGGTTCTTCCTGTTTCCAATCGGCATGAAATCAAAGTTACATATCCAAAACGCTCCAGAACTTTATAATGTGTAATTGCTGGTTTCCCTATTTCTGGATCTGCAAAAACAGCCATTTGCATACGATCTTTTAAGTGTCTGGCTAAGTTCCCTTCAATAGTTCCTTCATCTTGTGCAACATTCCCCCAAACTAAAGCAATATATTCTCTTTCAGATGTTTTTGCTTCAAATTGTTTGGCTAAATGGGTCATAGCAGCCTCGGTTTTGGCAATAACCAATAAGCCTGAAGTATCTTTATCAATCCTATGTACCAAACCTGGACGTTCGCTACTGTTCATAGGCAAACTCTCAAAATGAAATGCCAATGCATTCACCAAAGTCCCAGTATAATTCCCATGACCGGGATGTACCACTAATCCAGCAGGCTTGTTGATGAGCAAAAGAGCATCATCCTCATATACTATATCCAGCGGAATATCCTCTGGGTCTACTCTATTTTCAAAAGGCGGATGCGACAACATCACTTGCACCACATCAAAAGCTTTAACTTTGTAATTTGATTTTACGGGCACATCATTCACAAAAATATTCCCTCCCGTAGCAGCGTTCTGTATTTTATTTCTTGTGGCGTTTTGAATCAGACTCATTAAATATTTGTCAATTCGTAAAGAAGCCTGTCCTTTAGGAACTTCAAATCTAAAATGTTCAAATAATTCTTCGTCTAATTCTAATGGTTCACTATTATTGTTCATTTGTTGGTGTTTCTTGTGCAGGGGCAGCTGTACTGTCCACTACTTCTTCTTCTTCCTGATAACTCTCTTTTCCATCACCTAAAACCAAATCAATTTTGGATGCTTTTAGGACTCTGTCTCCTACTTTTAAATTTCTTCCTTTATAACGCATTTCCAAGACCATGTCTTTTCCTAAATTAGGAACATACGTAATCGTTCCTTCTTCTAGTCCCAAAGCCTTAAGCGTTGGCACTGCCTCACGATATGTTTTATCAATTAAATCCGGAATTCGCACAGACGAAAATCCAGATGAATTTATCTTAATATATACTTTTCTACCTACTTTTACCTTTGTTCCAGGCATAGGATCTTGTTCTACAACACTAAATTTTGGATAATCTCCTCTAAAATCCACACTATCCAAAAGCTCGTAATCCAAATCCAATTCATCCAACTTTTCTTCTACTTGCTCCTCAGTCAATTTTCTCAAATCAGGAACAGCAATTTCATGTCCATGGTCTGTCGTAAATGTCAACCAATGCATGAATAAATAACCTAAAACTGCAATAATAACAAGCGCAAGGGCTACTTGTCCAAAAAATACACGACTCGTAAGATATTTTTTTAAGCTCATAAATATTTTTATTTCCCGCAAAGATAAAGCTTTTCGTTTCAAAAAAAATGATAATTTTGTTTAATAGTATTTGTCCTTCCGAGTATCACACAAGGAAGGAGCTATTCCTGCTGTACGCTTGTATCTTTTGCTCAAAAAAACATTTTTCTAAAGCATAAAAGGAGCTTCCTTTGGTCGCTCTTTTCTACTAATAAAAATTAGTTTTTTTTCACAAAAGGAAACCGCTTCCATTAGGGCTAGGGAATTCATTTTCATAACAAGATTAAATTACAAACACAGACTTCGATATCACATTATATAAAATAAACAGCTTAAAGAAAACCTGTTAGGCACCAAAAACAAAATAAAATACCCAATAGAATTCAGAATACTTTAAAACAAAAAATTATGAAAAACATTGCCATCATCATGGGCGGCTATTCAAGTGAATACAAAATATCATTGATTAGCGGAAACGTAGTTTACCAGTTTCTTGACAAAACTAAATACAAAGCCTTTCGCATCCATATCTTTAAAGAAAAATGGGTGTATGTAGATGCAAATGATACTGAATTCCCAATTGACAAGAATGATTTTTCGGTACAGGTAAACGGTGAAAAAATTAGTTTTGACTGCGTTTTCAATGCCATTCACGGAACACCGGGTGAAGATGGATTAATGCAAGCCTATTTCGAGTTATTAAACATTCCGCAAACTTCCTGCGATTATTATCAATCCGCATTAACCTTCAACAAACGTGATTTATTATCGGTATTAAAACCATACGGAATAAAAACTGCCACTTCCTATTACCTAAACAAAGGAGATATCATCAATACAGATGAAATTGTAAAAAAATTAGGTTTACCTTGTTTCGTAAAACCAAACAAAGCCGGATCTAGCTTTGGAATTTCAAAAGTAAAAACCGCTTCTGAATTGCCAATCGCCATAGAAGTAGCCTACAAAGAAGACAACGAAATCATCATAGAAAGTTTCCTTGATGGTACCGAAGTTTCTGTTGGAGTAATCAATTACAAAGGAACCATCACGGTATTACCTATAACCGAAATCGTATCTGAGAATGATTTCTTTGATTATGAAGCCAAATACCAAGGTAAATCTCAAGAAATCACACCGGCAAGAATTTCGGATGAAATGACCCAAAAAATAGGAGAAATTGCAAAACGCGCCTACGAAGTACTTAAAATGAAAGGATTCTCCAGAAGCGAATTCATTATTGTAGACGGAGAACCACACATGCTTGAAATGAATACTATTCCGGGTCTTACTACCGAAAGTTTAATCCCGCAACAAGCCAGAGCTGCCGGAATTTCATTAGAAGATCTATTCACCAATGCTATTGAGTTAGCCCTTAATTAAGTTGCTGAGATTCTGAGATACTAAATTTCTAAGCAACTTAGTATCTCAGACACTTAGAATCTTAAAATCTCAAAAGAAATGAACAAAAGCAGAATCGAAGCCTTTAGCGATGGTGTCATGGCCATAATTATCACGATCATGGTTCTGGAGATCAAAGCTCCGGAACAACCAACTTTCGAGAGTTTAATTCCTCTGATTCCTGTTTGTTTGAGTTATGTTTTGAGTTTTATATATGTGGGAATTTATTGGAACAACCACCACCACATGTTTCAAGTGGTCAAAAAAATAGATGGTTCGGTACTGTGGTATAACACTATGTTATTGTTTTGGCTATCCTTAATTCCGTTTGCCACAAGTTGGATGGGAGAACATTCATTTGCAACAATTCCCATTGCCTGTTATGGTTTCATTTTATTAATGTGTGGTGTTTCATACATATTACTACAAAATAAAATTATAAAGCTGGAAGGCAAGGAATCAGTTTTACATCATGCGGTAAAAAAAGACAATAAAGGAAAATTATCTATGGTCTGCTATACCTCGGCTATTCCGCTTGCATTTGTATCGCCCATAATCTCAGGAATCCTGTATATTTTTGTAGCATTGATCTGGATCATCCCTGACAAAAGAATTGAAAATCAAATCAATAAACTTTAAAAATAAAATCACCATGATTCCTAATCAAAAATTAGTAATAAAAATGGCGATACCCTATTCCGATAAAAAAATATCATATATGAAAAAAGCCATATTCCCTGGATCTTTTGATCCTATCACTTTAGGACACGAAGACATCATCAAAAGAGCCATTCCATTGTTTGATGAAATTGTAATTGCTATTGGAGTCAACGCCGAAAAGAAATACATGTTTACACTTGATGAAAGAAAAAAATTCATCGAAGAAACTTTCAAAGACGAACCCAAAGTTACAGTTATCACTTACGAAGGGCTAACTATCGACTTATGCCACCGAATTAAGGCCGATTTTATTCTAAGAGGCCTACGTAACCCTGCCGATTTTGAATTCGAAAAAGCCATTGCACACACCAACAGACGATTATCTAAAATAGAAACTGTGTTTTTATTGACCGCAGCACGAACTTCATACATCAGTTCAAGTATTGTAAGAGACGTAATCCGAAATCATGGTGAATACCAAATGCTTGTTCCAGAAGCAGTAAGAGTAAAACTGGATAAGTAAGATTATCAATAATCTTCGCTCCTCTCTTTTTGATTCCGCAGATGAAGATAATCAAAACAAACAATAAAACTCAATACCCAATAACCCAAAACATAAACTTGTAAAACCTACCATTTAAGCGTAATTTTGCAACCTAAAAAATACACAAATTATAATGAGCTTCGAAAGAGAATTAAATAAACGCAGCGGTTCACAATGTGAACTATGTGCTGCCACCGAAAACCTAAAAGAATACCAAGTACTTCCTACCAAAAAAGGAGGATTAGACGAAAGTATCTTTGCTTGTCCTACTTGTATCGATCAAATCGAAAACCCAGGACATGAAGACCTAAACCACTGGAGATGTTTGAATGACAGTATGTGGAGCGAACACATTCCGGTACAAGTTGTTGCTTGGAGAATGTTAAGCCGTTTACGCAAAAATGGTTGGCCTCAAGAATTGTTGGAACAAATGTATTTGGACGAAGACACTCTTGAATGGGCACAAGCCACAGGAGAAGGTGAAGATGATGAAAACAAAATCATACACCGTGATGTTAACGGAGTTATTTTGTCACATGGAGACTCAGTTGTATTAATCAAAGATCTAAAAGTAAAAGGATCCAGTATGGTTGCCAAACAAGGAACATCTGTACGCAACATCCGATTAGACCACGAAAATGCAGAATACATTGAAGGAAAAGTAGATGGACAACAAATCGTAATTATTACACAATACGTTAAGAAAATATAATTCTCAACTTATTTAAAACAAAAAAGTCCCGATTAAATCGGGACTTTTTTGTTTTAAAATCAAGCTTATTAACTTTTTTGAAATAATTTTTCAACTTGCTCTCTTGATAAAGGCTCAGAAACATTAGTTGAATTAGCAGCTTTATTAGAAACCATAAATTGTACAGTTGTCTTTTTATCTGAATTGGGAATATAATGCAACCAAACAAAATTATTAGGCAATTCTAATTTTACATCATTCAAAGGGTTTGCATTAAATCCGTTTGATATAATACCGTAAAGGCTTTGATAAGCATTATCAATATTCTTGAATGTAAAAGCCTTTAAAGATGGCTCTTCATCCTCGCTTTGAACAGTTGTATAGAAAAAGGTAAACTCATCTCCAATTTTTTGAACATAAAAATTATTATTTACTCTTCCTAATTTCTCAACAGGTACAGTTTCAACAACTTTAATTTGGCTAAAGCCAACAGAACTAATAAACATAATCGCAATCGCAATAATTTTTTTCATAATTAATTTGAGGTTTAATGATATACTTTGTAGGTAAGTATTTGGGGCAAACATACTAATAATAAAAAACAACTCTCTTTTTACGACAATTATTTATCAACATTAAATTAACTATTTTGTTTGTAAACTAAATTAGCATACCACAATAATAACACGGTTTGCAGTTTGCATAAAAACAAAAACGTCTTGATTTCTCAAGACGTTTTTGTTTTTATAATTCTGAAGTCTGTTTTCTGAAATCTGCAAACTGCAAACTGCAAACTACTCTTCCTCCTTCTTAATCACCTTTCTAGCCACTTCAATTTTAAACTTCTTTCCTTTCATTTTTTCATCTTTTATGGCATGAAGCAAACCTTTGACCTTACTGAATTTTACAGCTGCAAATGAGATAAAATCTTTTACTTCTATTAATCCCAGATCGCCTTTTTCTAATTTTCCTTTTTGAGAAAAGAAACCTACAATATCAATTTTATTCAATTTATTTTTCTTTCCACCACTAATATAAATGGTCTGAAACTCGGGTGGCTTTGGCAATGAAGTCGTATTTTCTACATTAAACACTTCCATTCCGTAATCCAGATATTCCATTTTTTTCTCACTTTCGTGAGCAATAACATAAGCCGTTCCAGATGCTAACATACGAGCTGTACGACCATTTCTGTGGGTGAATTCATCTTCCTTCAAAGGCAAATGATAATGAATTACATGTTTCATTTCGGGAATATCAAGTCCACGTGCTGCAAGATCCGTTGTGATTAAATAACTCATACTTCCATTACGAAATTGAATTAGCGAGCGTTCACGCTCATCTTGATCCATACCGCCATGATAATACGTTGCATAAATACCTTTTTCATTTAAGGTATCACTGATGCGCTCTGCAGCATCTCTATGATTACAGAAAATAATAGCCGATTGGGATTTTAAAGAACAAATCAGGTTGAATAAACTTCCCAGTTTATCTTTCTCTTTCGATACTACCATCTTGGTAGTCAAATTACTTTCTTGTTCTTCTTCGGTTGGAATAAAATCCAAAACTGTAGGATTAACAACTCTGGTATATTTTGGAATCTCAATATCAGAAGTGGCTGAAACCAGAATACGTTTATTGAGTTTGGTCAATTTACCAATGATAAAAGACATTTGCTCATGAAAACCCAATTGCAATGATTTATCAAATTCATCAAGAATTAGGGTTTGAATTTTATCTAATCTAAAAGTTCCTCTATCTATATGATCTGCAATTCTTCCTGGAGTTCCTATTAAAACAGCTGGAGGATTACTCAAATTCTTAATTTCAGTATCGATAGAATGCCCGCCATAGCACACATTTACCTTATAATCTGTACCCATTTTTTTCCAAACTTGCTCAATTTGTAATCCCAGTTCGCGTGATGGAACCAAAATTAAACATTGAACCGATAAGATTTCGGGTTGTAACATTTCTAAAATAGGCAGTAAGAATGCTAATGTTTTTCCGGATCCTGTTGGAGAAAGCAATAAAACATTATTATCATTCAAGATAGCATCTTGGGCGACTACTTGCATTTCGTTTAGGCTTTCGATACCTAAATTCAAAAGTATATTGTTGGAATGGTGTTTTTTATTCATTTTGCAAAGGTAGCTTAAAAAAAGTGTTCAATATTCATTTTTTAGAAGTCAGTAAAAAGTAAATTTAAAATTACTATAACTATCCTACACTCTAATTCAGGTACTAAGCAACTAAGTCCCAAAGATTCTCAGCTAAAGAAGAAAAAATTCACTTCCTTTATATAAACACCTGCATATTAACTCTTTATTTTCAAGATAATTATTCTACTCTTTTTAAAATTGTCTACTTAAAACTTAGTCACTTAGAATCTTAGTACCTACTTAAAAATTTAATCCAAAATTAATTACATTTGAAACCCATACATTAAAATTAGCCTTATGAAACTAATACACTTTTATTTTCTATTGATTACGGTTTCGCTTTTTGCCCAAAATAAAAATAAATACGATACTTTTTTCGAAAAAGGAAATGGAAATCAATCGGCTAATTACCAAGAAACCATGTCATATTATACACTTTTGGCACATGATTTCCCAACCATCAAAATGGAGAAAATGGGAGCCACAGATAGCGGTGAATCCTTATACATGATCACTTTTAACCCAGAGAAAAAATTCGATTTTGGGGCTATCCAAAAAAACAAAGCGGTATTACTTGTCAATAATGGCATACATGCAGGTGAACCAGACGGAATAGATGCAACCATGCAATTATTTCGAGATTTAGCTCTAGGCAAAATTAAAATCCCAAAAAACACCGTAATCGTAACTATCCCAATTTACAATATTGGAGGGGCTTTGAATAGAAATTCAACATCAAGAGTTAATCAGGAAGGTCCAGAAGAATATGGTTTTCGAGGAAATGCCAGAAATTATGATTTGAATCGGGATATGATCAAATCAGACACCCGAAATACCAAAAGTTTTGTCTCAATATTTCAAAAAATAAACCCGGACGTTTTTATAGATAACCATGTGAGTAATGGATCTGATTATCAATACAAACTCACCTACATTATGACTCAGCACAATAAATTGGGAACCATTTTAGGAGATTATATGAATACTGAAATGATGCCGTTTATTGTAAAAGATTTAGAACAAAAAAACTTCCCTACAACACCTTATGTCAATGCATTTACCGAAACTCCAGACAATGGTTTTGTACAATTTTCAGATACTCCAAGATACACCACTGGTTACACATCACTATTTAACACCATTGGCTTTGTGGTCGAAACACATATGCTAAAAAAATATGCAGATCGCGTAAAAGCCACCTATGAATACATGGTAACTACCATCGATTTTATGGATTCGAATTACAAAAAACTAAAAGAATTAAGAGCTAAAAACGAAGAACAATACAAACCCAAAAAACAATATCCAATCGAATGGAAAATAGACAGCTCTAAAACTACTACTTTCTTGTTTTCAGGATTTGAGGCTTCCTATAAAAAAAGTGAAGTTACAACTGGACAACGATTATTCTATGACAGAACAAAACCTTACAAAAAAAATATACCTTACATCAAAGAATACAAATCAGTAAAAGAAGTTACCATTCCTAAGGCATACATTATCCCAAAAGGATATTGGAATGTTATTGATTTATTGAAAAACAATAATTGTAAATACACCCAATTAAAAAATGATACTATTATAGAAATACAAAGCTATAAAATTGCCGACTATAAAACTTCAAGCCAAGCTTATGAAGGACATTATCCGCATAGAAACACAAAGCTGACAGCAACTATTCAAAAAATAGCCTTTGCCAAAGGCGATTATGTATTTCCTACTGAACAAAAAGCAGTAAAATATTTATTAGAAACCTTAGAGCCCGAAGCAGTAGACTCTTTCTTCAATTGGAACTTTTTTGACACTATTTTACAACAAAAAGAAGGATATTCAGAATATGTTTTTGAAGACTTGGCAGCTCAAATTTTAAAAGAAAATCCTAATCTAAAAACAGAATTAGCCACCAAAGTCAATAGTGATCCAGCATTTGCAAAAAATAGTGAGGCTCAATTAGACTGGGTGTATAAGCATTCTAAGTATTATGAAAAAGCCCATTTGCAATACCCTGTTTATCGATTGCTCAATTAAGAATCAAACTATTAGGTTAATTTTTCTTCTTCAAATAAAAGCTTAATATTTTCGTATGAATTTTGCAAAGCCATTGGAATTTCACTTGGTTTAAGCCAGGCAACTTTTTCGATACCTTCATCTAATTGTCCTTGAGGAATTCCTTCAAAAGAAGACTGCATTTCAAACCAATGGGTAACTTTTAATTTATAGTTTCCGTTACGTTTAAAAACATGATATGTTTTTTGAAGTTTTTTCACAATCTTTAACCCTCCAACTCCAGTCTCTTCCTCTACTTCACGCATTGCAGTAGTCTCAATCAATTCTCCCTTTTCAATACCACCTTTAGGCAAATCCCATTTTCCGTTCCTAAAAATAAATAAAACCTCACCTTTTTTATTAAAAACCAAGCCTCCACCAGCTTTATTAACAGGAATTTTCGCTTTTAATGTTTTCATAATAACGCTTTCATCCGGATGATAGAGATAGGCTTTTTGAATTTTATTTTGAAACATTTTTATTATAACCTGCTTAATATCAATGCTTTCAAGTAAAAATAATTGAAAATCAGTCTCTTTAGAGATTTGATTTGTCAAAAAAAGTGGTTTGTCGTTAACAAAAACTTTATACATTTGTATTATGATTTTTAATAAAGATACTGCCGAAAAAACAGCCGAATTGCTTTTGCAAATAAATGCAATTAAATTGAATCCAGGAAATCCTTTTACATGGGCTTCTGGATGGAAATCGCCTATATACTGCGATAATCGTCTAATCCTTTCATTTCCAGCCATAAGAAATTATGTTCGAGATGAATTTTCTAAACACATTGAGAAACAATTTGGTAAGCCAGATGTAATTGCCGGTGTAGCCACTGGAGCAATTGGAATTGGTATGCTAGTTGCCGAGAGTTTAGGATTGCCTTTTGTTTATGTACGTCCAGAGCCAAAAAAACATGGTCGTCAGAATCAAGTAGAAGGCTTCTTACAAAAAGGACAAAACGTTGTAATTATAGAAGATTTAATTAGTACTGGAAACAGTAGTTTACAAGCCGTAGAAGGCTTGAAAGCAGCTGGAGCAAACATAAAAGGAATGGCTGCCATATTTACTTATGGTTTTGATGTTGCTGATGAGAACTTCAAAAATGCCAAAATAGATTTATATACTTTAAGTAATTACCAAAACTTATTAAATCTAGCCGTAGCCAAAAAATACATTACCGAAAATGAAGAACAAACTTTGAGAGAATGGAACGTAAGTCCATCTACTTGGAGCATCTAAATTTGAAGTTGACCAATTTAGATTTTTGGATTTAAATAAATAAAATAACAAACATTAAATATCATTATGAACTTAGAAAGTCCAAAAGTTACGGTTGAAAAATCAAGTCAAGAATTATTCGATTTATTGGGTGATGTAAAAAATTTCGAAAAATTAATGCCTGATAACATTGCAAAATTTGAAGTAATAGGTGAAGATGCTTTTATTTTTGGATTAAAAGGAATGCCTGAAATAAAATTAAAAATGAAAGAGAAAGTAGCTCCAAACAAAATCGTTTTGGGTGCTGCTAGCGATAAACTTCCATTTACATTAGTAGCTAATATTGATTCAGTTTCAGATAGCTCAAGTGCTGTAAAATTGAATTTTGATGGCGAATTCAATGCCATGATGGCAATGATGGTAAAAGGACCAATCAGTAAATTCATTGAGACTTTGGCTGGTAATATGTCAAAGCTATAAAACTTTACTCAACAAAAAAACAAAAGCCTTTTAGATTTACTAAAAGGCTTTTTTATTGAACTTAAATGCCATAAACTTTCATTTGATTCTATTAATACAACATCTGAACTTCCTTAAGATTGTATTCGCAAATTCTATCGTCTTCTAACTGAATTTGCAACATCCCGATTGAAGAAACACCAGTAATAATCCCCATAAACTTTTGTTCATTGGCATCAGTAAAAGCAGTTGGAATTCCTATCCTGAACAGTTTACCAGAATAGTTATTCCAAATAGAAAGAGCATTTTCTTTATAAAACAAAATCATCTCTTCCAATTTGGCTATAATCTTCAAAAGGATTTCCTCTTTATCAAAATTTGTATTACAAATAACCGCCAAAGACGAAGCTCTCGGCAAATTTTCAAATTGAGTTTGATTAATATTTAAACCCAAACCCACCACAGACGTAATGGTACCGTCACCTTTTATGCTATTTTCAATCAATATGCCACCAATTTTCTTATTGGCTGACATAATGTCGTTAGGCCATTTTATACTTAATTCAGGAATACCATAAGATTCTAAAACTTGAATAACAGCTAATGAAACGACTACATTCAAATTAAAAACCTCTTCAATACCTGATAAAAAACCAGAAACCAAAACACTCATTATTAGATTCTTACCAGACTCAGAACCCCATTTAGCACCCATTTGCCCCTTCCCCTTGAACTGACTTTCAGCAGTAACTACAGTAAAATTTTGCACCTCTTGTTTGTTTGATAATCCTTTCAGAAACTCATTTGTAGAATCTATGGCATCGAGTTTGATTAGCTTCATATATCTTTTTTTGTAAAACATAATTTAATATTATGTTAAGGTTCAAAAATAATCACAAAAAATGGTAACTTTACAAACTTATATAAAAAAATAAATGACGAAAAAGACTATAAATAATGACGCTTTGTTAGCGAATATCATTAAAGGGATTGAAGAAGTAAAAGGAAGCGATATCGACATTCTAGACTTAAGAGAAATAGACACTGCGGTTTGTGACTATTTCGTAATATGCAATGGTAACTCAAATACTCAAGTAAATGCTATTGTAAACTCAATCCAAAAAACAGTTTCCAAAGATTTAAAAGACAAACCTTGGCACGTAGAAGGTTCAGATGTTGCGGAATGGGTCCTAATGGATTATGTTCATATTGTAGTGCATGTATTTCAAAAACACATTCGCGAATATTACAACATCGAAAGTCTTTGGGGAGATGCAAAAATCACTAAAATCGAAAACAAATACTAAAGAAACAAACTTCTAATGGCTAAAGATAATAATCCAAATCCGAATAAATTTAAAGTAAGTCCTTGGTTAATTTATACAGCAATTCTATTAATTTTCTTATTTATAAGTTTTATTACTGGTGGGTCTAATTTTCAGGAACCTTCACAATTAACCTCCTCCAAGTTTAATTCATACTTAGAAAAAGGTCAAATAGAAAAAGTAATTGTATACAACAAGACTGAAGCCGAAGTATTTTTGAATGCTGAAGCCTTAAAAGATCCTGCACATAAAAAAGTAGCAAAAGACGTATTAGACAGACCTAACAAAGGTCCTCATTATTCTTTTGATATTGGGAATGATCAAATATTCCAGACCAAATTAGAAAAAGCCGTTGCCGAAGGTAAACTAAAAGATTTTAGTTTTTTACCAAAAAGCAATTGGACCGACATTTTTGTTAGCCTATTACCAATCATTATCATTATTGGAGTATGGATTTTTATCATGCGAAAAATGTCTGGCGGTGGAGCTGGCGGTGGTGGCCAGATTTTCAATATCGGAAAATCTAAAGCCAAACTTTTTGATGAGAAAAACGACATTAAAACAACGTTTAAAGATGTTGCTGGTTTAGAAGGCGCAAAAGAAGAAATACAAGAAATTGTAGAATTCTTAAAAAACCCTGAAAAATACACCAATTTAGGAGGAAAAATACCTAAAGGAGCTTTACTTGTAGGACCTCCTGGAACCGGAAAAACATTATTAGCCAAAGCAGTGGCTGGTGAAGCCCAAGTACCATTCTTTTCATTATCAGGTTCGGATTTTGTTGAAATGTTTGTCGGTGTTGGTGCATCACGTGTACGTGATTTATTCAAACAAGCTAAAGAAAAATCTCCAGCCATTATTTTTATTGATGAAATTGATGCTGTAGGTAGAGCTAGAGGTAAAAGCAATATGTCTGGCGGAAATGACGAAAGAGAAAATACATTAAACCAACTTCTTACTGAGATGGATGGTTTTGGTACTAACTCTAATGTAATCGTTCTGGCAGCAACCAATAGAGCTGATGTACTTGATAAAGCCTTAATGCGTGCTGGACGTTTTGACAGACAAATATTTGTTGACTTACCAGACATTCGCGAAAGAGCCGAAATTTTCAAAGTACACCTTGCTCCTTTGAAAAAAATTGAAGGATTAGATATCGAATTTTTAGCCAAACAAACTCCTGGTTTTTCTGGAGCTGATATTGCCAATGTTTGTAATGAAGCCGCTTTAATTGCCGCTAGAAACAATAAAGACGCTGTTGACAAACAAGACTTTTTAGATGCAGTAGACAGAATTGTTGGAGGTCTTGAAAAGAAAAACAAAATTGTTACTCCAGAAGAAAAAAGAGCTATTGCTATTCATGAAGCTGGACACGCAACAGTAAGCTGGATGCTGGAACACGCTGCTCCATTAATTAAAGTAACCATAGTTCCTCGCGGACAAAGTCTTGGTGCTGCATGGTATTTACCAGAAGAAAGATTAATTGTTCGCACAGATCAAATGCTAGATGAAATGTGTGCTACAATGGGTGGTAGAGCTGCTGAGAAAGTAACATTTGACAGAATATCTACAGGAGCACTAAGTGATTTAGAAAAAGTAACTAAACAAGCTCGTGCTATGGTAACTGTATATGGCTTGAATGAAAAAATAGGTAATGTTACTTATTACGATTCAACCGGACAAAGCGAATACAGTTTTTCTAAACCATACTCAGAAGATACTGCGAAGATAATTGACAAAGAAATCTCTGATCTTATCGAAAGCCAATATCAAAGAGCAATTACAATATTAGAAGAAAACAAAGACAAACTAGAACAACTTGCTTCTATTTTAATTGACAAAGAAGTCATTTTTAAAGATGATTTAGAAGCTATTTTTGGCAAAAGAACATTTGACAAAAACCTAGGTGAAGTAGTTTCATAATTCTTCCAAATAACATAAAAATTCAAAATCTTAATTCAAAACCCTGTTTTGAATTAAGATTTTTTTATCTTTGAACGTTTTCAGCAAATACAAAACGTAGATTAACAATATATGAGTCTTTTTAGTAAATTTTTTGGCACTAATAATCCTGCTTCCGATGAGGGAAAAGGACACAATAGTAACAAACCAACTCCAGACATTAACTCTCCTATAGATGAGCAATTTATCTATAATTTTAAAAGAAACGGAGGTAAATTTCTATATTGTGAAAATCTAAATGAAGTAAAAGAACAATTTGAAAACATACTGGAAGAAAACGATTGGTTTGAGTGTGAAGCCTTATGTTACGAACCAAAACTATATAGTTTACTAGACGAAAACAAACTTACTTACGGTATATCCCAAAATCCACAATTTCTATTATCAACTTGTGAAAATTTGGTAGCCGAGGAAGGATCCATATTATTTTCATCCAATCAAATCAAACAAAAAAAACCAAATGAATTACCATCAAATATTATCATTTTGGCAAATACCAGCCAGATAGTTGAAGGTAAAAGCGATGGCCTTAGCGCTATCCGAAAAAAATACTTAACAGAATACCCTACCAATATTACTACAATAAAATATTTCGAGAAAGCAAAAGAAGAAGATTTTACACAATATGGAAGTTCTGCCAAAAATCTTTACTTATTGCTACTAGAAGATCTTTAAAATGAATGAAACACTAAAAAGGTCTATATCTGGAGCTATTTACATCATATTATTAATAGCCTCTATAGTATACTCAATAGAAAGTTTTTTCATTCTATTTGGAGTCTTTCTGCTTATTTCAGTTATTGAATTTTGCAATTTATTAAGCATTAATAAAATTATACCAATTGTAATTGCAAACTTGGTCTATTTGTTTTTTTACAAAATAGCCATTGCAACAAAGGCAGATGATATTTTTTTTATTTTGCGTTACAATAACACTTTCGACTTAGCTGTTCTTTTCTTAACTCTAATTGTCTCATTAAAGTGTATAGTGTTTTTATACGATAACAAAATTCAAAGAATAGATTCTTTTTCAAAGTTTGCTTATTTAATCGGGTATATTATCCTTCCTTTTGTTATCATAACAAAAATACCTTTTGGTATAAAAGGCTACAATCCAAATATCCTGATTAGCATATTTATCTTAATTTGGACTAATGATACTTTTGCCTTTTTGGTAGGGAAATCAATAGGGAAACATAAATTATTTGAAAGAATTTCACCTAAAAAAACAATTGAAGGTTTCATTGGAGGAATAATCTTCGCAATAATTTCAAGTTATTTTATTTCAAAATATTTCCTTGAAATTCCAGAGAAAAACATGTACATATGGTTCATAATAGCCTTTATTGTTGGCGTTTTCGGAACAATAGGCGATTTAATTGAATCAAAGTTCAAACGAATAGCAGGAAAAAAAGACAGCGGAAAGATAATGCCTGGTCATGGAGGTATCCTAGATCGACTAGATAGTGTTATCTTTGTAGCACCAATAATATTTTTATTTTATCAAATTTTAAATTATGTTTCATAAAGAAGGAACTCAAAGTATTTTATTAGGCACTGTTTTTACAGCTGTCGTTTTTTTAGTGGCAGATCATTTCATTCAAACAGAATGGATCAAAATGACGATTGAAATAGTAACTTTATTACTATTGATTACCATTTTACAATTTTTCAGAAACCCAAAAAGAACTGTAGAAATAAACGAAAATCATATCATTGCCCCAGTAGATGGTAAAGTTGTTGTGATTGAAGAAGTTTATGAAGGAGAATATTTCAAAGACAAAAGAATACAAGTATCTATATTCATGTCTCCTATAAATGTACATGTTACCCGTTATGCCATAAGCGGAATTGTAAAATTCAGTAAATATCATCCTGGTAAGTTTTTAGTAGCTTGGCACCCAAAAGCCAGTGAAGAAAATGAAAGAACTACAATTGTAGTTGAAAACAAAACTTTTGGAGCAATATTATACCGTCAAATTGCTGGAGCTTTGGCCAAACGTATCGTAAATTATGCACAAGAAGGAATGCAAGTTGTACAAGGTACCGACGCAGGTTTTATTAAATTTGGTTCAAGAGTAGATGTATTTTTACCTTTAGGAACACCAATCAATGTAGAACTAAACCAAAAAGCAATCGGAGGAAAAACAATAATTGCAATAAAACCTTAATGATTGAAAAAGATTTAGATAAAAAATTTCAAGAAGCCGTTGAAATAGCTTTGAATATGACGCAGGCATCATTACCTCAAGACGTCCAGTTACGCCTTTATGCCTTTTATAAACATGCTACATTTGACAGAACCAAGTTCAGTATTTCAGAGAATTCAGACTTAAGAAATGCTTTTAAGACAAATGCCTGGATCCAAATTAGCCATCTTACACAAGATGAAGCCAAAGAACAGTACATTGAATTAATACATTCTTTATTAAAGTAATTGTAATATTCCCATGAAAAAAAACATTTTTCTATTATCTAGTTTACTTTTCGCCTCTGTTTTCATTTCTTGTAATGAAAAAAAAATGACAGAAGTTGTTGAAGTTCCGTTACCAACTGTAAAGGAAAAAATAACATTAGGAAATCCAAATGATGTAAAAGCTAACGAAGGTTCTTTTCAATTAGAAAAACTTTCTTTTGGGTATGATGCGTTATCTCCTGAATTATCTGCTTTGACAATGGAGTCACATTATAAAAATTATTTATATTACACCAACAGTCTAAACAAAACGGTAGCAGGAACTGATAAAGAAAATCTCAGCATTGAAGACATTCTTGCCAAATTAGACATCAATGACCTTGCGTTACGTAATAATGCAGGTGGATATTACAACCATAGCTTGTACTTTAGAACCATAGCGCCAAAATCGGGTGGAGAACCAATAGACACATTAGCCTCAAAGATTAATAAAGATTTTGGTTCGTTTTCTAATTTCAAAAATACATTTAAAGACGCTGCAAACAAACAATTTGGCTCCGGTTGGGTTTGGCTGGTAGTTGATAAAACAGGTGTACTGCAATTATCAACAACTCAAGACCAAGACAATCCATTAATGACATATGCTCCTGTTGTTGGATTTCACGGAACACCAATCTTAGGAATTGATCTTTGGGAACATGCTTATTTCATGGATTACCAATACAAAAAGAAAAAATATATTGATGATTTTTTCAATATAATAAGTTGGGAAAAAGTAAACGAAAATTACAAAGCTACTTTTAAGAAATAAACAACACAAAAAAAGCTGATACCGTTAAGTATCAGCTTTTTTTTATATAATCTATAATCAATAAAGATTACAATTGATAGATAAAAGATTCTAAAGGAGCTATTGAGATTGTGGCTTTGCCTTCACCGTTTACCACTCTCAATTGTATTGCGCTCTTTTCATACAATTGATCTTTTATAGTATAACTTCCGTCTTTTAGATTCCATTTAGCAATAATATCGACAGGTATTTTCAATTCAAAACTATTTGTCAATTCTGATGAAAAATTAGTAATCACAATTAGTTTCTGAGTATCAGACCAACGAACAAAAGAATAAACATGATTAGGGTCATATCCGAGTTCTGCTTGACGATTTACTTCTTGAAGATCTTGAAATTGCCCCATTACTGCTGAACTATTCTTAGAGAAATTCAAC
The DNA here is from genome assembly GCF_026870175.2 of Flavobacterium aestivum. Classification (NCBI taxonomy): domain Bacteria; kingdom Pseudomonadati; phylum Bacteroidota; class Flavobacteriia; order Flavobacteriales; family Flavobacteriaceae; genus Flavobacterium; species Flavobacterium aestivum. The sequence continues at coordinate 3,996,964 of NZ_CP113977.2, forward strand.
AATCTTTTATAAAAATCACGCAAGTCTTTTTCACTTTGCGATAATTTTCCTCCATCAAATGCACCATCATTCATCCATCTTTGATGATTTGGCACTCCTACGTAATCAAAAATAGATGTTCTGGAATGTGTACCAAATCCACCGTTTTCATTTCCAGCCTCCCCTACTTCCTGACCAAAATAAACCATAATAGGAGCCGAAGTTATCATGGTAGATACCACCATCATTGGTTTTCCTTTTTCCGATGAACCTGCAAATTCTGGACTCGCCAATCGTTGTTCATCGTGATTATCTAAAAATTTCAACATATGAACATCAATATCTGCCAAACCTTTCTGAATATAAGAAAGCCCATCCGGCGATGTTTTACCTTGAATAACAGCTTTCAGTTTATCATAAGTCTCTACTTTATCATACAGATAATCCATTTTACCCAAATGAATATAATTACGATATTCTTTCGGATTGTACACTTCTGCCATTAAGAAAGCATCAGGGTTTGCATTTTTTATGGCAGAGTTCATATAGCTCCAAAACTCATAAGGAACCATTTCAGCCATATCATATCGAAAACCATCAACACCTTTGGCTGTCCAATACAAAGCTATATCTCTGAATTTAACCCAAGAACTAGGTACATTTTTGTCTTTCCAAAAAGCATAATGTTCTTTGTTTGACAATTTATCATACCCCATTGGCAATTCCGGAAAATCTTTCGAACCATCAGGGCGAATTCCATAGTTTACCTTGACCGTTTCGTACCAATCATTTTTGTCAGGTTTTGCTAATCGAGATCCATTACCAGTCCATTTAGCAGGATTTTCATCAAATTTACCATCAATAAGAGGATTACTTTCTCCATTTAATGGTTTATCTCCATCAGGCAATTGAAAAGGAGTGTTAGGGATGTAATAAAAATTATTATCTCTTTTGTACTCTACAGTAACATCATCATCTGCACCAAAATCCCTCACCCCTTTAGGATTGTTTTTCCCTTCGTACTTACGGGCAATATGATTAGGAACAATATCTATAATAACCTTCAAATTGGCTTCATGTGTCCTTTTTATAAGTGCTTCAAACTCTTCTAAACGCTTTTCCGGATTTACAGCCAAATCTGGATTTACATTGTAATAATCTTTTACCGCATAGGGAGAACCCGCTCTTCCTTTTACCACTTCAGGGTCATCATTAGAAACTCCTATCGCTGTATAATCTCGTATTACAGCATGATGAGGAACGCCAGTATACCAAACATAAGTAACTCCTAAATCTTTAATTTCATGCAATGCTTTTGCTGTAAAATCATTAAACTTCCCCACCCCATTTTCTTCAATGGTTCCCCAAGGTTTATTGGTGGTATTCTTGTTTCCAAACAATCGAGTAAAGACTTGATATACTACTTCCTTTTTTCCAGAAACAATATCTTTCTTTTCAGCGTACGTTTTTACATCTTTAGTTTTACAGGCTACAACCATAAGTAGTAGACTTATTCCTGTCACAAAGTTTATTTTCTTTATCATTATTAATTTATTAAAAATATACTTGATAATTGAATCAGTTTGAATTATCAATCCATAAATTTAAACTTTTTTTGAAAAGCAGTTTAGAAAAAACAATTCATTCAAGCCTGATTTATAAGCAAAAACGACACTACAACGAGATAGTTCGAGCTAATGTTTATAACTTAAAAAACAAATCTCTTTCAAATTTTGAAAATCAATTCTAATTATAAATAAATCCTAATATATATACCGTTTGACTCCTTTTTCATAAATTTACAAAAAATTAAAATCCATTGAAGAAATCTTTAAATTTCATTACATATACATTAGTGTTGCTTTGCGCCCACATTGTTTTGGCTCAAGCTCCAAAAAAAATACTTGTCGAGAATTCTGACTTTAGTGATGTCGACCAACTCAAAATACCTGATGCTGTTTTACTAACCGGTAACGTGCGCATAAGCCATGACGGTGTACTTCTTACTTGTAATAAAGCCTATTTTTTTCAGAAAGAAAATTATCTAAAAGCTTTTGGAAATGTGCAATTGGTACAGGGAGACACTTTGTATCTAAACAGTAATTATGCCGAATACAGCGGACAATTAAAGAAAGCATTTGCAACTGGAAATGCGGTTATGAGTTCACCAGATGCCACTTTGGCTACTGATACAATCAATTTTGACCGAAACTCCCAAGAAGTTTTTTATAATAGCCCAGGAACTATTATCAACAAAGACAATACCTTAAAAAGCAAATCCGGCAGGTATTATGTAGCGCAAAAAAAATTCCAGTTCTTAACCGCCGTTACCCTTACTAATAAAACTTACGAAATAAAGTCTAATCATTTGGATTACTACAGTAATTCAGGTCATTCCTATCTTTTTGGACCATCAACAATTACCAGTAAAGCCAATTATATCTATACCGAAAAAGGATTTTATGACACCAAAAAGAATCAAGCCCATTTTCTTAACAAATCATACATAAAATATGATGACAGAGTCATAAAAGGGGATAGTCTTTATTATGATCGGAATCGCGAATTTGCATCAGCCACACGAAATGTAAAAATCACCGATTCTATTAACCGCGGAATTGTAAAAGGTCATTATGCCGAATTATACAAAAAGAAAGACTCTATGTTTGTCACCAAAAGAGCCGTGGCGGTAAATTTCGTAGAGAATGACTCGGTATATATTCATGGCAAAAAACTAATGGTTACCGGTAAAGAAGGCGACCGAATCATACGTGCTTACAATAATGTACGATTTTATAAAACGGATATGAGCGGAAAATGTGATTCAATACATTCCCGTTCCAAAACAGCATTAACAAAACTGATAGGCAACCCGATACTTTGGAATGGCGAGAACCAAATCACTGGAGATGTGATACACCTTATAGGTGATAATGCAACTAAAAAATTAGATTCCCTCAAAGTACTCAACAACACTTTTCTCGTCTCGAAAGACACCATTGGAACTGGATTTAACCAAACAAAAGGTCAAAACTTATTTGGTAAATTTCAGGATGGGAAACTCCACGATGTAGATATTGTAAAAAACACCGAAGTGATTTATTACATGCGAAATGACGCCAAAGAACTCATCGGAATCAATAAAAATGTCAGTAGCAAGATTAATATCCTTTTTGATAAAAACAAAATCGAGACCATTACTTTTTTCAAGCAAGTAGATGGAGATATCTTTCCAGAAGCTGATTTACCTGAAAACGCAAGAAAACTTCGGGGACTTAATTGGCGTGGTGACGAAAGAATAAAATCTAAAGACGATATTTTCACAAAAGAAGAAGATGAAGAGGAACTCAAAGTTGCTAATTCAACTGCAAAAGACAAGGCGAAAAAAGATACTCCGATGAAAATCCGAAAGGAAACATTGAATTATGACAAAAAGAAAGGAACGAAAAAGTAACAGTTTACAATTTACTGTAAACACTTTCAAGCTCTTAAACCTTTAAACTAAAAAAAGTGAATCCTGATTTCATAAAATACCAAGCACAAACCTCACCTTACCCATTAGGTATGGAGGTTTCTCATGCTATAGGCTCATATATTTTCGATACCAATAACAAAAAATATTTAGATTTTGTGGCGGGTGTTTCGGCTTGCACACTTGGACATCAAAACAAAAGGGTAAATGATGCTATTAAGGATCAATTAGACAAGTATTCGCATGTAATGGTATATGGCGAATATTCCCAAAGCCCAGCAGTTGAATACTGCAAACTTATGGCTTCTCTCCTGCCCGCTCCTCTTGACAAAACCTATTTGGTCAATTCTGGAACCGAGGCTATAGAAGGTGCCTTAAAACTAGCCCGAAGAACCACTGGAAGAAGTCAGCTAATTTCGTGTCACAATGCTTATCACGGCAATACCATGGGATCCATGAGCGTAATGGGATTTGAAGAACGCAAGCAAGTGTTTCGTCCTTTAATTCCGGATGTCGATTTTATAACCTTCAATAACGAAGCCGATTTACAAAAGATAACTACCAAAACAGCCGGAATCATTCTCGAAACAATTCAAGGAGGAGCAGGATTTATCGAACCCCACAATGATTTTCTTAAAAAAGTAAGAGCACGTTGTACAGAAGTAGGCGCAATAATGATCCTCGATGAAATCCAACCGGGTTTTGGAAGAACCGGTACTCTTTTTGGTTTTCAAAACTACGATGTTGTCCCAGACATAGTCGTAATGGGAAAAGGAATGGGGAGCGGAATGCCCGTAGGAGCATTTACCGCATCAACAGCCATGATGGATTTATTGAGCGAAAACCCAAAATTAGGGCATATAACCACTTTTGGAGGACACCCTGTCATTGCGTCAGCTTGTTTGGCAACTTTGAAAGAATTAACCGAAACCAGCTTAATGCCGGACACTTTAGAAAAAGAAAATCTTTTCAGATCACTTTTGGTACACCCTTTGATACAAGAAATTAGAGGCAAAGGATTAATGCTTGCTACAATGACAGCAAGTGCGGAGATCACAAATGAAGTAATCCTAAAATGTCAAGACAAAGGTCTCATTTTATTTTGGTTACTCTTTGAGGGATGCGCTATCCGAATTACACCACCCCTTACCATTTCTGAAGAGGAAATTAGAGAAGGGTGCGCTATAATTCTCGAAGTAATGAATGAGATTTTAAATAAATAGTATAATCTTTTTTTTAAGGAGCTATTTCCTGCTATCCGTTACAATCTTTACAGTCTCGTTTTAAGAACGAGCCTATAAAGGATTTTCACTGCTATCAGGGCTAGGGCATCCAATAACAAAAAGATCATTTTAGATTAAAAAAAACATACTATTTCTTAAATAATCATTCCATTTTTTTGTTAATTAAATTGTTCACAATAAATATAATTCTTCCTCACAACAACAATACGATTTCCTATTTTTATTTTAGGATAATTTAAAAACAGACAGCATGCAGTTAAGCAACGAAGAAGAAGACTATAACTTATCCCTATCCAAATTTGAGTCTATGTTGAAAACCAACAAAGTACTCTTTTTTGACTCCGAAGAATTTGAAGAAATCATCCTTCACTATCTCGACATGGGTAAGACAGCTTTGGCAAAAAAAGCCCTAAAACTAGCTCTGGATCAACACCCTAAATCAACCGGACTAAAACTAGTCCAAGTGGAGATGTTAATCTATGAAGACAAACTAGAAATAGCCGAAAAGCTATTGAATGAGCTTTATGCCATAGAGCCTACTAACGAAGAAATCTATATCCAAAAGGCAAATATCTGCTCCAAGAGAGATCAACATGAAAAAGCGGTTGAAATGCTAAAAATAGCATTAAACTATACCGATGATTATGCTGATGTCTATAACTTGATTGGAATGGAATATCTTTTTATGGATAATCTTGAACTGGCAAAAGACAGCTTTATCAAATGCCTGGAAGAAGATTTCGAGGATCAATCAGCATTATACAATGTGGTATATTGTTTTGAATTTTTAGATCAAAACCAAGAAGCAATAATTTATCTAAATAAATACATTGACAAAAACCCATATAGCGAAATCGCTTGGCATCAACTGGGACGTTTGTATTATGGCGTAAAAGAATACGAAAATGCTATTCGCGCCTTTGATTACGCCACATTAATCGATGATGAGTTTCTTGGCGCTTTTATGGAAAAAGCAAAAACACTGGAGCGCTTAAAAAAATACGAACTTGCCATCGAAAGTTACAACAGAACAATCGAATTGGACGATGCTACGTCATACGCTTTACTTAGAATAGGTAAATGCTATGAGAAATTAGGCAACAAAGTTCTCGCTTTAAAATACTTTAACAGAACCGTTCATGAGGACCCACTTTTAGACAAAGGCTGGATCGCCATAACTGATTTTTACGTACGTCAAAAGAACTTTCAAAAAGCTTTATTTTATGTCAACAAAGCACTGGCAATAGACAATCAAAACCGTTTGTATTGGAAACGTTTTGCAACCATAAACAAACAGATGAATTTCTTTGAGGAAGCAGAATTTGGTTATCGTAAAGCGGTAGAATTTGGAGATTACCAACTAGATACATGGTTATTTTGGATTGACATTCTTCAGTTTTTAGGCGAATTTGAAAGTGCCATACAAACTTTATTACAAGCATCCGAATACTTCCCGGAAGAAAACGAAATAGAATACCGTTTGGCCGGTTTGTATTTCATGCTATCCGACGACACCAAAGGAAAATTTCATTTAAGCAATGCCTTGCGTTTGAATTTCGATAATCACAAACTAATTGAAAATTTATTCCCTGTTGTTTGGACAAAAAAAACAGTACAAAATTATATCGACAAACATAAAAAGCAGTAATGATTGAAGTAACAAGAAAACGTTTTGGCCTATTAGGCCGTAATATCAGTTATTCCTTTTCAAAAGGATATTTTACAGAAAAATTCAACAATGAGTATTTTTCGAATTGTTCTTATGAGAATTTTGATATTCCTAATATTGACTTTTTTACAGAATTAAGAAAGAACAATACTGACCTTAATGGCTTAAACGTTACTATTCCTTACAAAGAAACAATCATTCCTTTTCTAGATAAGTTATCAAAAAACGCATCTCAAATTGGAGCTGTAAATACTATAAAGTTTACAAAAAAAGGAAAACTAAAAGGCTACAATACAGACTATTATGGCTTCAAAAAATCACTAGAGCCATTATTACAGCCACACCACAAAAAAGCTTTGATTTTAGGAACAGGAGGTGCTTCAAAAGGAGTTGCATTTGCACTTGATCAGTTAAAAATAGCCTATACATTTGTCTCACGCGAAGCGAAAGAAAATTGTATTGACTACTCTCGAATTAATGCCACTACATTTGATAATTATCAGATCATAATCAACTGCACACCTGTGGGAACCAGCCCAAATATCGATTTATTTCCACTTATCCCATACGATTTTTTTACGGACAAACACATTGCTTATGACTTGATTTACAATCCAGCAGAAACGCAATTCCTTAAAAAAGCAAAAGCCCAAGGAGCACAAATAAAAAATGGTTTAGATATGCTAATTTTTCAAGCAGAGAAAGCTTGGAAAATTTGGAACAAACATTAAGATCACTTAAAAAACACAAAAGTCCTCAAATAGAATTATCCATTTGAGGACTTTTTGTTTACTAAAAAACGTATTTTACTCACTATCATGATAGTTATCCATTTTTCTTAATATTTATCTCATCTTTTTCTCAAAAAACTTGGCATATTTAGTGCAAAAAATATCAAGAAATCAAATTAAACCATTAAAGAAAGAATTTTCACATTAAATACATTATAAACAAAAGTTTTATTTTGTATTTTGCTACACCTTTACTATCTTTCGCATTAAATAATTAGAAACCTTATACATTTTAAAAATGTTAGAAGAAAAGAATGATAACCTGTCTCTTCACGAAAATGAGACAGACGGAAAAGCAGTCAATGAATTGAAAGAAACAGTTCAATCAGAAACACCTATTATTGGTGAAAATGAAATCAGTGATGCTGTAGCAGAAGAAAATACAGTAAATCCTATTTCTGAAACAGTACTTTCAAATGAAACTGAGACAAACGAAAATCAGAACGTTATTGACGCCATTTCTGACTCAAATGCTGAAGAAAGTGAAGATGAAACGTTAAAAGAACGTCATGACATACCTATGCTCGACTATGAAGCATTACCAATGGAGAAGCTTGTAGATGAATTGAAAAATTTGATTACAAACGAAAAAGTAATGTCAGTAAAAGAGCATGTAGAGGAGATTCGCAAAGCATTTTTAGCAAAATACAACCACCTTATAGAAGAGAAAAAAGAAGAATTCAATCAGGAAAATCAAGATCCAAATGAAGAGTTCCAATACCATTCTCCTCTAAAAACGAAATTTGATCAATACTATACTATTTATAAAGACAACAAGAATACTCACTTTAAGAGTTTACAAACCAATTTAAAATCTAACTTAGAGGTACGATTGGCTATTGTTGAAGAATTGAAAGAATTAATCAACCCACAGGCGAACATCAAAGACACCTTAAAACATTTTAATGAATTAAGAGATCGATGGAAAAATGCGGGTTCTATTCCTAAAGACAAATACAATCACGTTTGGAATAATTTCCATTTTCATGTCGAAAACTTTTATGACTACTTGCATCTTGACAGAGAAGCTAGAGACATAGATTTCAAACACAATTTAGAGCAAAAACAAAAAATTATTGCTCGTGTAGAAGAATTGACAAACGAAGCAGATATCAATAAAGCATTTAGAGAATTACAAGATTTACACCGAATCTGGAAAGAAGAAATTGGACCTGTTTCAAGAGAACATCGTGATGCAATTTGGAACCAGTTTAGTGAACTAACAAAAAAAATGCATGATAAGCGTGAATTGTTGTTTGAAAAACAAAGAGGAACTGAACTTGAAAATTTAAACAAGAAAAAAGAAATTATTGCTGCAATTGAAGTTTTAGCTACCGAAAAAGTAAACTCACATTCACAATGGTTGGCCCAAATAGAAAAAGTTGAAGCATTACGTACAGCATTTTTCTCTGCTGGAAAAGTGCCATCGGATGTAAATGAGGATACTTGGTCAGCATTTAAAACTGCGGTTAGAAATTTTAATACTTTTAAAAATTCATTTTATAAAGACATTAAAAAAGACCAAAACGAGAATCTAAATAAAAAAATAGCGCTTGTAAACAAAGCGAAAGAATTACAAGAAAGTACAGATTTTACTGCAACTACTCCTATCATGAAGCAAATTCAGGAAGAGTGGAAACAAATAGGTCATGTACCAAGAAAATATTCTGATAAAATCTGGAACGAATTTAGAGAAGCCTGCAATCATTATTTTGACAAATTAAAAGAGCAAAAAAATGAAGAAAACGCTGAAGAAGTAGAAGCTTTTGATAAAAAGAAAGCCTATTTAGAAACGTTAAGAGAGTTTCAATTGACTGGAGATCACAAAACAGATCTGGATGCCATCAAATCACATATAGAAACTTGGAAAGGCTTTGGTAAAGTTCCTTTCCCAAGAAGACATATCGAAGGAAAATTCAATAAAATTCTAGATGCTTTATTTGAAAAATTAAGCTTAAGCAAAAAAGATACTGAAATGATGCGTTTCTCTAACAGAATAGATCATTTATCTGAAAGCAATGACACTAGAAAACTAGACAATGAGAAGATTTTCATAATGCGTAAAATTGAAGAAGTACAAAATGAGATATTCCAATTAGAGAATAACATTCAATTTTTTACTAATACAAAAAATGCAAAAAAAGAAAATTCAATAGTTTTAGAAGTTCGAAAAAACATCGCTATCCATAAAGAAAGCCTTGATGTTTGGAAAGAAAAACTAAAACAATTAAGAAATATGAATCAAGAATAGATTCAAAAAAACTGAAACAAAACCTCGAGTACTTACATTCTCGAGGTTTTTTTTGAATTTGCTCAAACTTAAATTTTAACTTTCATTTATTATATAAAATAATACGCAATGGCAGATATGTATTAAATTCGCAAAATGAATTGGATTCGAAAAATAATCATTTTTAGTGGGCTTCTGTTTCTTTTTACATTTGCCATTACTGCAAATAAAAGTAATAGCGAGCAAACTAAACCCGAAGAGAACAATTCTACCATTACTGCCAAAGGCATTCATTCTTCTGCCTTTATTGTACCAAGACATGGTTCAACACTCATAATAAATCACAAAAGTGTAGATAGTCCCATTATAAAATGGGTAACTCCTTTTTTGATTACAATTCCTGGTTTCAAAAAATATAATTTCCATAATACCTACTTAAACCAGGACATCAATCGATGTATTAAGGTTTCCATCTTACTTTTCCCTTTCCATTATTTTTGGTGATTTAAAACAACTATTCCGCTTTAAAAATTAAAAGACTGGTTCAAATTGGACTCAGTTCAACCAAACATGTTTTAAAATCAACTAAAAAATAATACAAATGGACACATCTGTAACAATAATTGGCATTATAATAACTATTCTAATCGCTATACCGCTAACATTCATATTACGCTCTAATAGTGTCAATAAATCAAAAATTAAAGCAATAAAAAAACAATACAGTCAAAACAATCTTTACAATTTTGAAGTAACTGAATCTCAAAATAAAAAGATAATATCGATTGATCTCAAAAAGAAAGGTTTACTCTTTATTGATTTTAGTTATAAAAAAGATATCGTTAATTTTATTGATCTAAACAAGATTCATTCCTGCAAAATAATCCCAACTACTAGCGCCAATTCGAGTACAATTCTCAAGTTAGAATTAGAATTCCTGTATACAAAAGATCAAAAAAAGGAATTAATTCCAATCTACAATATAGACAACCAATTTTTAGATCCAATTTGTTTGTATGAAGACCATCAATTAGCCAAAAAATGGGTAAAAATAATTGACGATTGTATTTCAAAATAATATTCTCTACAACTATTCGGCTGAATCATACCAAGCATAATTAAAGAGAGACTCTATATAGACTGCACCTAAAATGTGAGACACAATTCGGGGCAGTGTAATATGGGTCTCTTTTCTTATTATAAGTATTTTTCTAATATGATAAATATCATTTTAATTCCTAAAAAGTCACACTAATTTTGTCAGGATAAAATATTCAATTTATGTAATCGCCATGATTCCTATACATAAACTGCAATAAAGTAATGACGATACCGTGTTCTGATAAAAACTAATATTATCTTCATATGAAAAACTCACTGATTCAAAAATATAATGTCCCTGGTCCAAGATACACTAGTTATCCAACTGTACCTTATTGGGATGAGTCTGGATTTACAAATCAAATTTGGATAGAGACCCTCAAAAAGTCTTTTCTTGAAAGCAACACCAAAGAAGGTATTAGTCTTTATATACACCTCCCCTTTTGTGAAAGTTTATGCACCTTTTGTGGGTGTAACAAACGCATTACAAAAAATCACACTGTAGAAAACCCATATATAGAAGCTATTTTAAAAGAATGGGCTCTTTATTGTGATATTCTTGGAGAGAAACCAAAAATTAAAGAAATCCATTTAGGTGGAGGGACACCTACATTTTTCTCTGTCCAAAATTTAGAATATCTTATTAATGGTATTTTTGATCATGCAGAAAAAGCAAAGGGTTACGAATTTAGTTTTGAAGGTCATCCCAATAATACCACCCATGCACATTTACAAAAACTGTATGAGTTAGGTTTTAGAAGAGTGAGTTTTGGTGTTCAGGATTATTCTGAAAAGGTTCAAAAAGCCATTCATAGAATTCAACCATTTCACAATGTAGCCAAAGTTACTTTTTGGGCAAAAGAAATTGGATATACTTCTGTGGGGCATGATATTATTTTTGGATTACCTTTTCAAAAAATTGAAGATGTTGTAGATACTATAGAAAAAACGAACTCTCTACAACCGGATCGTTTAGCATTTTATAGTTATGCCCATGTACCTTGGATAAAAGGAAATGGACAACGAGGCTTTAATGATGAAGACATTCCTAAAGATGATGAAAAAAGAATACTTTACGAAATAGGGAAAAAACTACTATCCAAAAATGAATACCATGAAATTGGTATGGATCATTTTGCCCTAAAAAAAGACAGTCTCTACCGTTCTTTTGAGAACAAAACATTGCATAGAAACTTTATGGGATATAGTTCCTCTAAAACCCAATTGATGATTGGATTGGGTGTTTCTGCAATAAGTGACAGTTGGTATAGTTTTGCTCAAAATGTCAAAACTCTTGAAGAGTATTACCAGTTATTAGAAAAAGATAAATTACCTATCTACAGAGGGCATTTATTATCTAATGAAGATCTTGTTATTAGAAGACACATATTAAATCTAATGTGTCAGTTTGAAACAAGCTGGACGGATTCTGCCAATTATTTTGATGAAATACCGGAAATTCTAATACAACTTAAAGAAATGGAGAATGATGGTTTATTGATTATTGATGAAAATAAAATTCAAGTTACTGAAAAAGGGAAACCTTACGTACGTAATATTTGCATGGCATTCGATTTACGTCTAAAAAGAAAAGCACCAGAAACTGCTTTGTTTTCAATGACAATTTAAGTAAGTAACTAAAATTATGAGTGCCTAAATAACTAAGAATCTTAGTTATTTAGGCACTTTTTTAAATTAATGACAATTGGCTTTTTCTTGTATAAACAAACTCATATTGGATGGGGAAACATAAGGTATCCCAAGACCTAAACCTCTTAGAATAAACAATACGCCAATTATAACACCTACATAAGGAATTACTTTTTGAATCTTATTCCTGAAAGGAACTGTCAGAAAGGAATTGACATAAACCACAGTACTCATCAAGGGCACAGTTCCTAGTCCAAATAAAATCATGTATAAAACTCCAAAGCCAGCACTTTGCATAGCAATAGCCCCAAACAAGGCTACATAAACCATTCCGCATGGCAAAAGACCATTGAGCAAGCCTATAATAAAGAGTGATTTATAACTTTTGTTTTTAAAATGGCTTCCCAGAATTTGTTTCATTCTTGAGATCCATCTAAACACTGGTTTCGAAAAATTATACTGAGCGAAAATCTTTTCAGGTATTAAAATCACTATAATCATTGCAATGCCTATAAAAATAGACATCTGTTGCTGAATTCCTGCTAAAAAGAAACCTTTTCCCAACAAACCAAATAGCAATCCAATGCTTCCATAAGCCGTCAATCGTCCTAAATGATAAGTGATTATTTGTGTGGCTTTCTTGGCAGGATTGTTTCGTTCTACAGGCAACATCATAGCAATTGGACCACACATTCCTATGCAGTGAAAACTACTGATTAAACCGAATAAAAAAGCAGTATAAAGCATTGTGATTTTAAATTATAGAATGCAGATTTTAGATTTGAAACTTGATAATTCATAACCTAAAACTCAAAAACTATTTTATATAAATTTCTTCTTTGGTCAAATAGGATTTCCCTCCGTATTGCCACTCCATATTAATATACCATTCTCCTCCAATAAATTTATCTTTAGGAATAAACAAAGTAGATGAATCTGTAAATGAAATAGGCACCTGAAAATCAAACTTTTTATTAGATGGTCGATAAAGTGCAACTGTTCCTTTTATGTCTTTTGGCGTAAAATCAGCAGGAAAAACAATAGTAATCCCTTTAGAATCATTAGTTATTACCGGCTTTACTTTTAAATCGTGAGCATTTTGTACACGTGTCATTTCGTCTTGAAAATGTACATCATGTTTGTAATATTCTTCTACTACCAATTCATTATCATATTTGCTATCTGTTTGTACTTTTAAAACGAAATACATTATAAAGCTAATGAACAAAGCAAAAGCAATTACGATAGCAGTTCCCCAATTAATTTTCATTTTTTATTCTTTTAGTTTATTTTTATTTAACTATTGAAGGCTCAAAAACATTTATAAATCTAATCAAAACTCCTTGGACTCAAAAAGTTGGTATAAGTAGTTTCAATTTTTTTATTTCCTTCGTACACATCAATTTCTACCTTAGTTTTATCAGTCTCCAATAAAAACTTATTAATTTCTATAAACATGGTTCCGCTTGACATTCCCTGTTTAGGAACTTTTAAATCCTGAACACCCACAACTTTTAAATCTCCTTTTATTCCAACCAATTTAAAATGTATATCATTAATATCTCGATTGGTTTTATTGATAATCTTAAAAGTATAAATGTTACTGATATTATCTCCTTTGTGTTGAAACAATTGTCCAGGTAATCTAAAAATAGTCGCTTCGACTTCGGATCGTAAAAACAACAAGCCTGTAAGTACCCCGACCAATATAACCAATATTGCGGTATATCCTTTCATTCTGGCAGTAAATTTAAACTTGGCCTTAGTTTCTATTTCATCTTCAGAGGCATATCTAATAAGCCCAACAGGCAACCCAACGCTTTTCATTATAGTATCACACTCATCTATACAAGCGGTGCAATTTACACATTCGAGTTGAACACCGTTACGAATATCAATTCCTGTAGGACAAACATTTACACATTGTTTACAATCTATACAATCACCCTTACCGGAAGCTGCTCTGTCTTCTTGCTTATTGAATTTGGCTCTACCTACTTCTTTCTCACCTCTTACAAAATCATAGGCCACATTTATTGATTTTTTATCTAATAAAACACCTTGCAATCTTCCATAAGGACAAGCAATAATACAAACTTGTTCTCTAAACCAAGCAAAAACAAAATAAAAAACACCCGTAAAAATCAATAGTGATAGAAAGCTGCTCAAATGTACTAAAGGTCCTTCCTCTATTAGACGGAATAATTCATCACTACTGATAAGATAAGCTAAAAAGACATTGGCAATCAGAAATGAAATCATAAGAAACACAAACCATTTTAAAGTTTTCTTTCTTATTTTTTCTCCATTCCATTCTTGTTTTTCCAAACGAATTTGTGCTCCCCTGTCTCCTTCTATCCAATATTCTATACGGCGGAAAACCATTTCCATAAAAATGGTTTGCGGGCAAATCCAACCACAAAATATTCGTCCAAAAATGACTGTAAATAAAATCACAAACACAACCCCAATAACCATAAACAGAACAAAAATATAAAAGTCCTGTGGCCAAAAAGGAAAGCTAAAAATATTAAAACGACGTTCTAAAACATTGAACATCATGAACTGATTCCCGTTTATTTTTATAAAGGGATTAGTGATAAGTACAATTAATAAAAAATAGCTAACCCATTTTCTATAATCATAAAACTTACCAGAAGGTTTCTTAGGATAGATATACTTTCTACGCCCCTCCTTATCAATAGTCCCAATGGTATCTCTGAAAGATTCGTCCAGTTTACTTGACATTTTATTATTTTTAAATTAAAAAAGAGCTTTCTCAAAGTAGTTAATTTTGACAAAGCTCTTCATTAAATATATGATCATTATTATTTTACTTCCGTTTTTTCAGGAGCAGCAGTAGCTGTCGCTGAAGCATTTTCATCAACCCAAATTTCACCATCTGGTGCTTTTGGATCTTTTGGATTACTTCCTTTTAATGAGATAACATAACTCGCTACAGCCTGAATTTCTTTTGGTTTCAGAGTACCTTTCCAGGCAATCATCCCTTTACCATCTCTACCTCCATTGGTAATTGTATGGAATAAATTCTTGATTCCACCACCCAATATCCAGTGATCGTCAGTTAAGTTTGGTCCAATTTGCCCACCAGCATCAGCACGATGACAAGCCACACAATTGGTCTGGAAAATAGCTTTACCCTTATCTAAATCTGCTTGATCGGTCAACAATGTTACTGTTTTTTCATCCATCAAATCCGGAGCTGTTTTCATGTATTCAGCTACTTCTATTTTAGCTTGAGCCATTTCAGCTTTAAGTTCAGCTTCTTGATCAGGAGCTCCCATCATTTCATAGTTAACCAAATAAACTACTGCAAAAACAATACATGCATAGAATAAATATACCCACCATGGTGGCAAATTATTATCTAGTTCTTTGATTCCATCATAGTCATGATCCATCAATAATTGTTTTTCATCTTCGATTGGTACCGTTCTTGTCAAACGTTGCATTAGGTTTTTGTACCAACTTTTATCTTTCAAACTTAAACTATCTTCATGAGCCAATCTTGCTTTTTCCTCATCTGACAACAATCTATAGGTAATTGTATTAACAGCATTTAATGTTATTTCAATTGCAATCAAAAGAAAAAGCAATATAAACAAAAAGGCTGCAACCATAGGGTACTTTAAAAAAGCTGGATGGTTTCCTGAGTCTATAAAGTATTCCATCGCTCCAAAAACGGAGAAAAATATGAAAAGTACTCTTATATAAGGTGGAACTATTTTTTTCATACGTAGTTTATATTTAGTTTTTAAAGGAACATGATATCGCCATTCTTCATTTTTCAATCATGATTCTTGAATCATGGCGATTTCATTATTTATATATTTTGAAATTATACTATTGAATCTTCTAATGGAATTTGACTCATCTCATCAACCGTTTCTTTTTTGTATGAGTAAACCCAAATACCTAGCCCTACAAAAAAGAAAAAGAAAATTAGTAATGATAGTATTGGGAAAATTGCAACTCCTGCAATAGTCTCCATATTGTGTTTTATCTGTTCGAACATGACGTTACTTTTTAGTTATTCTTTTACTTTAATATCCGTACCAAGTCTTTGAATATAGGCAATCAATGCAACGATTTCTCTTTCATTCATCGGGATAAATTTTTCTCCTTTTGCTATTGCTTTTTTCTTGCTATCCTCATAACTTTTTACAAAATCAGGGTCGTTTTTAAGACTTTCTTCAATTGCAATTGCTTGGGTTCTCAAATCTTTTAAACCATTTGTTATTTGATCTTTTGTATAAGGAACTCCAAGAGTAACCATTGCTTCCATTTTCTTTTCAGTCGAAGAAACATCCATCGCTTTATTATCAAACAACCATTTATAACCAGGCATTATAGATCCTGCTGATATACTTTGTGGATTCCACATATGGTTAAAATGCCAGTTGTCATTGTATTTCCCTCCAACTCTTAATAAATCTGGACCTGTACGTTTTGATCCCCAAAGGAATGGATGATCGTAAACAAATTCTCCTGCTTTAGATTGAGGCCCGTAACGTTCTACTTCACTACGGAAAGGACGAACCGATTGAGAGTGGCAACCCACACAACCTTCACGTATGTATAAATCACGACCTTGTAATTCTAATGGAGAATACGGTTTTACACTTGTAATTGTTGGTATATTCGATTTTACCATAATGGTTGGCACAATTTGAATAATACCTCCTATCAATATTGCAATTGTAGCAAAAACAGCCATTTTTATTGGTTTTCTTTCCAACCAAGTATGGTATTTTTCTCCTTTTATTCTTCCTGAACTAATCGTTTGTAACGCTGGAGCTTCTGCTAATTCATCTTCAATTTCATTTCCTGCTTTTACGGTTTGTATAATATTATAAACCAATGTCAGCATTCCAATTAAATACATAGAACCTCCAATAGCTCTCATCCAGTACATTGGCATGATTTGAGTAACCGTTTCAAGGAAGTTACCATAGGTTAAAGTACCGTCTGGGTTAAACTGTTTCCACATAGAAGCCTGTAAGAAACCTGCCAAATACATTGGTAATGCATATAATATAATCCCTAAAGTTCCGATCCAAAAATGGAAATTAGCCAGTTTAGTAGAATACAAAGTACTTTTTGTCATTCTTGGAATCAACCAATAAATAATACCAAAAGCCATAAAACCATTCCATGCTAATGCGCCTACGTGAACGTGTGCAATAATCCAATCTGTATAATGCGCAATAGCATTTACATTTTTAAATGAAAGCATTGGTCCTTCAAAAGTAGCCATACCATAACCTGTCATGGCTACAACAAAAAATTTCAAAACTGGTTCTTCACGAACTTTATCCCAAACTCCTCTTAGCGTTAAAAGACCGTTTATCATACCTCCCCAAGATGGAGCAATTAGCATTACTGAAAATACAACTCCTAAGTTTTGAGCCCAGGTTGGTAATGCTGAATATAATAAGTGGTGTGGACCTGCCCAAATATATAAAAATATCAATGACCAAAAGTGAATAATAGAAAGTCTATATGAATATACTGGGCGATTAGCTACTTTAGGCACAAAATAATACATCAAACCTAAAAATGGTGTTGTCAAGAAAAAGGCAACCGCATTATGACCATACCACCATTGCACTAATGCATCTTGAACCCCTGCATAAACAGAATAACTTTTGAGAGCAGAAACCGGCAACTCTAAACTATTAAATATATGTAATACCGCAACTGTAATAAATGTGGCTAAGTAAAACCAAATAGCAACATACAAATGGCGTTCTCTCCTTTTTAGCATGGTACCAATCATATTGATTCCGAATGCCACCCATATTACTGCAATTGCAATATCTATTGGCCATTCTAACTCAGCATATTCTTTTGATGTAGTATATCCCAAAGGTAATGAGATAGCAGCTGCTACAATGATTAATTGCCAACCCCAAAAATTCAAGTTACTCAAGAAATCACTATACATTCTTGCTTTTAATAATCGCTGTAGAGAATAATAAATTCCTGCAAACATAGCGTTACCCACAAAGGCAAAAATAACTGCATTGGTATGTAAAGGTCTTAGTCTACCAAAGCTTAACCACGAAACACCATCGGTCATGTTCGGAAAAAGAAACATCGTGGCCAAAATAAGCCCAACCAGCATCCCGACCACTCCGAAAAGTATAGTGGCATAAATGAACTTCTTTACAATTTTGTTATCGTAATAAAATTGCTGCATTTCCATATTTATAATTGTTTTTAAAGTTGTTTTTAAATTGGTATATTCTTAGAATATTAAAGTAATGGGAGTTAACCTTTGGTTGTAGATTTTTCTTTTTTGGATTTAATCAATTCATCATCAAAAAGCATTCTGACTGATGGAGTATAATCATCATCGTATTGCCCTGATTTTACTGCGAAAACAAATGCAATAAAAAATCCAATTGCGACGAAAATACTAATGGAAATCAATAAATATATAACGCTCATATCTTAAATATTAAGTAAAACAAAATTACTGGCCTTGCTTTTAAGAAAAAATGATAATTATCATATTTGATCTAATATGTTAAAAATATGAAAAAAAACCAAATAACTATCTATCTATCAGACTATTTTATTTTTCGGGAATAGTAATTACTCATCACTGTTACAAAACTCACTATAGTTATTGTACTCAGCGGCATAATAATAGCAGCGACCAATGGTAAGAGATTTCCAGTTATGGCAAAGGACAATCCTACCACGTTGTATAAAAGCGATAAAGCAAAGCTCATTTTAATAGTTGTTATTGCTTTTTTGGATAATTTCAAAAAGTAGTTCAGCTTTTTAAATTCTTTAGCATCCAAAATTGCATCACAAGCCGGTGAAAAAACATTCACATTCTCAGAAATAGAAATCCCAACATTGCTTTGTGCCAAAGCACCCGCATCGTTAAGACCATCTCCTACCATCATCACATTTTTTCCCTGTTCCTGTAATTTTTTAATAAACTCTAATTTTTGTTCTGGTTTTTGATTAAAAATCATTTCGGTTCCAGCAGGTAAAAGTGTTGCTAATAAAGCCTGTTCACCTTCATTATCTCCTGATAGTACTTTGATTTGATATTGTGTACTCAAATCACCAAACAATTTAGACAATCCTTCTCTGTATTCATTATTAAAGATATATTTCCCATAATAATTCCCCCCTATTCTTATATGAACCGAAGTTTGCAAAACATCTGTTAACCCTTCTGAAGGTGGTGAGCAAAGTGCTGCCGAGCCCATTTGAACATCTACTCCGTCTATTATTGCTTGAATACCTTTTCCTGTTATCTCTTCAAACGAATCAAGTTTTACTCTCTTTTTTTCAGGTAAAAAGTCATATAACATTCTACTCAAAGGATGATTGGAGGCGCGAAGTACATTTTTTATTAAAACTATATTAGATTCTGTAAGAACCTCCCCTTCATAAGTAATATTAGAGCTTGTATTGGTTGTTATCGTACCTGTTTTATCAAAAACAACAGTATCTACTTTTGCCAATTGCTCAATAACTAAAGCATTTTTGAGATAAAAATGTTTATTTCCTAAAATTCGTAACATATTTCCCATGGTGAAAGGAGCGGTCAAAGCTAATGCACAAGGACAAGCCACAATAAGAACAGCGGTAAAGACATTGAAAGCCGTATTGGCATCAAAAAATATCCAATAACCAAATCCTGCCAATGCTATTAATAACAAAATTGGGGTAAAATATCGGCTAATTCTATCTGTTATAGTTTTGTGTTTTTGCTCAACATTTTTCTGGAAGACATCATTACTCCACAATTGTGTTAGATAACTTTGTGAAACAGAATGTAAAACTTCCATTTCTATCACTTTTCCTATTTGTTTTCCTCCAGCAAATATTTTATCTCCTGATTTTTTCGTTATCGGAATAGCTTCTCCCGTCACAAAACTATAATCTATATCAGCTTTTTCAGAGATTAAAATTCCATCAACAGGAATAAGTTCTTGATTTCTGATTAATAATCTATCTCCTTTTTGAACATCATAAACAGGAACGCTTTCTTCTACAGCATCACTTACAATTTTGGTTATAGCTATTGGAAAATACGATTTAAAGTCCCTTTCAAAATTTAAAAAACTATAGGTTTTAATCTGGAACATCTTTCCTAATAGCATAAAGAAAATCAAACCCGTTAAACTATCGAAAAAACCAGAACCATAGTTCATTATAATATCAAAAGTACTACGGATAAACATTACAACTATACCTAAAGCAATAGGAATGTCTATATTAAGCATTTTTAGTTTAATGCTTTTATAGGCCGAAACATAATAACCACTGGCCGAATATAAAAACGAAGGCAAGGATAATGCAAAAATCAAACCTCTAAAAAAGGGTTTGTAATTATCTAACCAATACTCCTTTACCTCAAAGTATTCAGGAAAAGAAAGCAGCATAATGTTTCCAAAACAAAAGAAAGCTACCCCTAATTTATAGGTCAAACTTCTATCGACATTATTTTTTCCAGTTTCGTAATTCTCCAGACTTATATAAGGTTCATAGCCTATAGAACTCAATAAATAAACAATATTTTTGAGTGAGACGATTTCTGGATTATAATTGATTCTAACTTTTTTCTCAGGGAAATTAACCTGAGAGGTATTTATTCCGCTTTGTAAGCGTTGCAAATTCTCCAAAATCCAAATACATGAGCTACAATGTATATGAGGAATATTAAGGGAAATAATAGCAGTTGACTCTTCTTGAAATTCTAGCAATTTTGATACAATGCTATCATTATCTAAAAAATCATATTTACCATTAATGTCCTGTGGAGTCGCTCCAGGTGCATTCTCAAAATCATAATAACAAGTCAGATCATTCAGGCTGAAAATTTCGTATACGGTCTTACAGCCGTTACAACAAAACTCTTTTTCATCAAAAAGTATTACTTCTTCCTTTACAATGTCTAAACCACAATGAAAACAATTGTTCTTCTCCATAAATATAGCTTCTTAAAGCGAATACAAAGATTGCTAATTGATTGACCCAAAAAAATGATATTTATCATGTAACATTAGTTTACTAATGTTTTTTAGTACAATGATCTTTAACACAATACCATTACATACATTATTTAGCACAATTTTATAATACTAAATTGAAATAACTAAAGGTATAAATTTATAACTTTGTAGATGCAAATTCAATCCTATTATGAGCAAATGTGAACAATGTATCGTTAGAGAATTTAGTTCTTTAAAAGCACTAAATAAAGACGAACTATTAAAACTTTCTGACTGCAAAACATCTATAATCATTAAAAAAGGTGAAAATATTTTTGAAGAAGGTGAGAATGTGAATGGTATTTTTTGCATCAAAGACGGAGTTTGCAAGCTTACCAAATTAAGCCCAAATGGTAAAGATCACATCGTTAAACTGGTAACAAAAGGAGAATTACTAGGCCAACGCTCCATGATTAGTGACGAACCTGCTAATTTAAGCGCGATTGCTTTAGAAGACATGCACGTTTGTTTCATTCCAAAAAGCGACGTGATGGGATTCTTCGATAAAAACAATCAGTTTTCTATGAATGTTATGAAAACGATATGTAGTGATTTAAGAATTGCAGATGAACACACGGTAAATATGGCTCAAAAGTCTGTAAGAGAACGATTGGCCGAAACCTTGATTTATTTACACGAAACTTTCGGTACCAATACTGACAAAACGTTAAAAGTTCAGCTTTCCAGAGATGAACTAGCTAGTATGATAGGAACTGCAACCGAGAGTTGCATTAGATTACTATCTGACTTTAATAAATTAGGATTGATCGAATTGATTGGCAAAAAAATTATTTTGAAAGATATCAATAAGCTAAAAAAAATGGCAGAATAATATTTCGCAACTATTTTCTGCGAACTGCTATCTGCCATCTTAATATTAAAGTCTCTTTGCTTCGTTCCAAAAAACATCCATTTCTGCAAGGGTCATATCCATGAGTGGTTTTCCTAACTCATCTGCTTTACTTTCTAAATACTGAAAGCGTTTAATGAATTTTTTATTAGTTCGTTCTAATGCATCTTCGGGATTTATATTCAAAAAACGGGCGTAATTAATCATTGAGAATAAAACATCTCCAAACTCTGATTCAATTTTATCTTGATCTCCTGCATCTACCTCAACTTGTAATTCTTGTAATTCTTCCTGAACTTTATCCCAAACCTGGTGCGATTCTTCCCAGTCAAATCCCACTCCTTTAACTTTATCCTGAATTCGGCTAGCTTTTACCAAAGCAGGTAAACTTTTCGGGACACCTTCCAAAACCGATTTTTTTCCTTCTTTCAGTTTAAGTTTTTCCCAATTTTGCTTTACCTCTTCTTCGTCTTTTACCTCAACATCACTGTAAATATGAGGATGGCGATGAATTAGTTTTTCACAAATATCATTACATACATCTGCCATATCAAAATCGTTTGTTTCACTTCCGATTTTAGCATAAAATACTATATGCAATAACAAATCCCCTAATTCCTTTTTTACTTCGTTTAAATCATTATCTAATATAGCATCTCCTAATTCATAAGTTTCTTCAATGGTAAGATGGCGCAAAGTTTTCATGGTTTGCTTTTTATCCCAAGGGCATTTTTCACGCAAATCATCCATGATGTTCAGTAATCGTTCAAAGGCCTGGAGTTGGTTCTGTTTGGAATTCATTGTATTTGGGTTTTTGGTAAAAATAAGAAATCCTGTCAGGAAAACATCTTGACAGGATTAAATTTTATCTTTAGCGTTTAGCCTAAAAATATAAGAGCTAATTACTATGATCTTGATTACTCTTTTTTAGCTTTTGCTTTTTTAGCTGGAGCTTTTGTTTTTTCAGCTACAACTTCTTCTGCTACTGGTGCTGCTGCTTCTACTGCAGGAGCTTCATCAACGATCAAACCTCTTTCTTGAAGCAAGTTGTACCAATTTAGTATTTTCTTGATGTCTGAAGGGTATACTCTTTCTTCATCAAATTCAGGTAAAATTTCTCTAAAGTAAGAAGACAATACCGCATTTTCTTCTTTATGAGAAATTGCTTGCCCTTTATTCTCTTTATTAGCAATACTCTGCATTATTTCTGCTAAAGGCTTTTCTCCTCCGTATGTGTAAATCGAAATTTCTGACAATAAACTTACGTTACTTTTTAAACTTACCGTTACTTTTTTCCCATCCAATAATGACTCAGCAACAAAACCTGTACGTGTTTGTACTTTTAAAACATATAAACCAGGTTTTCCTGAAATGGATAATATTTTCTCTAAATTCATTTTATATTTTTTTACTTATTCTTTATTAAAAGCTGAACACTATAAACGGTAAACTACTACTAAATTATCTCCCTTTTTTAGCAAAAAATTTCATTCTATAATCTTGAAATGTTTTCCCTTCGGTGATGTTTTTTAATTTCTTTTGAATCAAACGTTTTTTCAAAGACGATATTTTATCTGTAAATAAAATTCCTTCGATATGATCGTATTCATGTTGAATCACTCTTGCAATCAAACCATCAAAAACTTCGGTTTTCATTACAAAATCTTCTTCACAATATTCAATAGTAACTGTTGGTTTTCTGTATACATCTTCACGCACATCAGGAATACTCAAACAACCTTCATTAAAAGCCCATTCCTCACCTTCTTCTTTTATAATTTTAGCATTGATGAAAGTTCTTTTGAACCCTTTCAATTGATCTTGTTCTTTGTCTTCCAGATCTTCATCATCACTAAAAGGAGTAGTATCAACAACAAATAAGCGCAATGACAAACCTACTTGCTCAGCAGCAAGTCCAACACCACATGCATTATACATGGTATCATACATATTTGCTATAATCTCTTTCAAATTTGGATAATCAGGTGTAATCTCATCTCCTATCTTTCTCAAAACAGGATCACCATATCCTATAATTGGTAATATCATTAGTGTTGTATTAATTAGTAACTAGTACAAATTAAATAGGAATTCCATTTAATTTGGTTGGCAAAAATAGTAAAAAAATAGACAAGGATTAATTCCATTTAAATAATTAGCATTTTTTTGTAATTTAGGCTTTAATCTTATAATAAAGTCTTCTTAAATCCTTACAAATAGTATCTTTGCATTAAATCAATCCGTATGATCAATAAAATTGAAAATTTCACTGATAGCACTCATTTTACCAATGCTCTAAAAGCAACACTATCTGCGGTTTTTCCTGTTTTATTATTCTCCTATTTAGATCATTTTGAAATTGGTTTTACTATTGCTCTCGGAGCTTTCTTAACCTATCCAAGCGACATCCCTAGTAGTTTAAACCATAAGATTAAAGGAATAGGCTTTACTGCCTTTTTAGTCGCAAGCATTAATTTGCTCATTAACCTTTTCTATCCATTTCCTTGGCTTTTTTATCCATTTTTCGCTCTATTATTGTTTGCATTATCTATGATATCCGTTTATGGGCAAAGAGCGACTATTGTATCTTTTTCGGCATTGGTGGCTGTATCTTTATCTTTTTCGCACATGCACACAGGATTAGAAATGATTCGATATGCTGCTTTAATTCTATCAGGAGGTTTATTTTACCTAGCCATATCGCTTCTCTTTCATTACCTGCGACCATACAGATATGCCGAATTAGAAGTAACGGAATGTATCCGATTGACTGCAAAGTACCTAAAATTAAGAGGTGATCTATGGAAAATCGGTGCCAATAAGACTGCAATAATAGAGAAACAATTGCATTTACAGGTAGAACTCAATACGATACACCATAATATAAGAAGCGTTCTTATTGGAAAGCAAATCAACTCCATTTCTTCCAATCAAAACAGAAAAATGCTAATTGTATTTATTTCCCTAGTTGAGATATTAGAATTGGCTCTATCAACCTCTTTTGATCATGATAAACTGCATCAAAAATTTGATGATCATCCTAAAGTATTGTCAACTTATCAAAACTTAGCCTATAATCTAGCTTCTACATTAAAACAGTTGTCCAAAAACATAAATAACAGAACAAAATACGTTCCGAAACACAATTTATTCAAAGACCTCAACTCACTTGAGCTTGCTATCAAAGAATATGAAAATGATTTAGGAGCAATTGCAGCCTCCGAAGGCGTTTTTATGCTAACTACAATGTTGGAATATGCAGAAAACCAGATAGAAAAAATTAAAATTGTCGAACGTGCTTTTACCCTGACCACCAATACTTATGAGTTTAATGGTAAAGACAAAGATTTAGAAAAATTCTTAACTCCTCAATATTATCCATTGAGCACTTTTGTTCAGAATTTGAGTTTTTCGTCTACAATATTCAGACATTCTTTAAGACTAACTGTTACTGTTATAATTGGGGGCATCATCGGGGAGCTACTTCCTTTTCAAAATATTTATTGGATTTTGATGACAATTATAATCATTATGCGGCCTGGTTATGGTTTAACAAAGCAACGCTCGATACAACGTTCTTTTGGGACAATATTAGGAGGTGTAATCGCATTTAGCATTTTATCCTTGACCCAAAATGAAATACTTATAAGTTCATTAGCCATCACCAGTATGCTTTTAGGCTTATCCTTTACCCAAACCAATTATAGTGCTAGCGCGACCTTTGTAACCATGTATATTGTATGTTTATATGGTATATTAACCCCAAATTTTGTTCATGTTATTCAGTTTAGAATTATCGATACCTTGACAGGAGCACTTTTGGCATTTCTGGCCAACCACTTTTTATGGCCTTCATGGGAATACATAAAAGCCCCTGAATATTTAGAAAAAGCTATTGCTGCCAATCGCGATTATTTAAACGAAATATTTACTTTTTACCGAAATAAAGGTGAAGTAACAACATCATATCGTTTGGCAAGAAAAAATGCTTTTATCGAAATTGGAAATCTTATGGCCTCATTTCAAAGAATGTCACAAGAACCCAAATCCAAACAAATAAAAATAACTCAAGTCTATAAATTAACAGAGCTTAATCATTCCTTACTTTCATCAATTGCTTCGTTGGGTACTTATATACAATCCCATAAAACAACCCCATCATCAGAAGCTTTTACAATTGTTGTAAAAAAGAGTATTAAGAATTTAGAGGAAGCTATTAGTTATTTAAAAAACGAAGTCTTCATACAAAAGGACCCTATTACAAATGAAGAACTCGCTCATCGATTTACTGAGTTAAAAAATATTAGGGAAAGAGAACTAAAAGAAGGAAAACCTATCGATGAAGAAGCATTTGCCTTAAAAATGCAAGAAGTACAATTGGTACTTGAACAATTAGTTTGGTTAACCAATTTATCCGAGCGGATATTAAGAAATACCAAATTATTAATGAAGATTGAGTAAATTATTAATAACAGTTTTCGGTTTCATAAATTATCTGAAACCGAAAACTGTTATTGAAACAAAAAATTACTCATTTAGTTTTAAAACTGTTGAAGTATTTTTTCTGATTTCTGCCAAAAGTTCTGGCTTATCATTTAGAGTTTGACCAAATGAAGGAATCATTGCTTTAAATTTTTCCTGCCATTCTGCGGTCTTACTTTCTTCTTTAAAACATTTAGTAACCAATTCTAGCATTATAGAAACGGCTGTCGAAGCTCCAGGAGATGCTCCAAGCAAAACTGCTAATGAACCATCTGCTGTAGTAATCATTTCTGTACCAAACTCAAGCACTCCTCCTTCTTTCTCATCTTTTTTGATCACTTGAACCCTTTGACCAGCACGCTCTAAAACCCAATCCTTAGCAACTGCTTTTGGCACATATTCCTTAAGAGCATTGATTCTGTCTTTGGGAGATTGACGCACTTGCTCGATTAGATATTTAGTAAGAGGTAAGTTTTTATAACCTGCTATAAGCATTGGTATAACATTGTCCGTCTTTATTGAAAATGGTAAATCTGAATAAGATCCGTTCTTTAAAAAACGAGTAGAAAAACCTGCAAAAGGACCAAAAAGCAATGCTTTTTCTCCGTTTATCATTCTAGAATCAATATGAGGAACAGACATAGGCGGTGCACCTACACTTGCTTTTCCATAGACTTTAGCTTCGTGTTTTGCAATAACTGCTGGATTGGTACATTTTAACCATTGTCCGCTTACAGGAAAACCACCATATCCTTTTCCTTCTGGTACATTAGCTTTTTCCAATAATGGCAATGAACCTCCTCCGGCACCAATAAATACAAATTTTGTGTATACTTTTCTTTTTTGACTAGTAGCCAAATCTTCTATTTTTATTCTCCAAGTACCGTCTTCACGTTGCTTTAACTTATTTACCTGGTGATTAAAATGTAAAGTAACACCTTCTAATTGAGATAAATGTTTGAACATCCCTCTGGTCAATTCTCCAAAATTCACATCGGTTCCAATTGCCATAGTTGTTCCTGCGTACTTTTCAGATTCTTTTCTGGATTCCATAACTAATGGCATCCATTCTTTTAATTTAGAAAAATCAGTACTGAATTCCATATCCTTAAAAAGTGCATTAGGATGTAAAACGTCAAATCTTTTCTTTAGATAATCAACATTTTTCTCCCCCCAAACAAAACTCATGTGTGGGATGCTTTTTATGAATTTCTCTGGAGAATCCATATATTTTTGATTGACTAAGTATGCCCAAAACTGGCGAGAAACCTCAAAAGATTCAGCTATGCTAATAGCCTTTTTAGGATCGATGCTCCCATCTTCTTTTTCCGGAGTGTAATTTAGTTCACAAAAAGCAGAATGTCCGGTACCAGCATTGTTCCATGCATCAGAACTTTCGGCAGCGGCAATATCCAGTCTTTCGTATATATCAATTTTAATTTCAGGCTGTAACTCCTTAAGAATCAAGCCAAGAGTGGCACTCATAATTCCAGCACCAATAAGTACGACATCAGTATTTGAACGAATTGTTGAATCGGGCATTTTCTAAATTTTAATGGTGCAAAAATAGCTCATAAAATCACAATAAAAAATTAATTTTTTACTAGAAAAGTGATAAAGATCGAAAACGTTTTAATCCTTAATCAAAAGGGTATTTTTATTTCCTGTTCAAGTAGTCTTGAAGCATTATAGTTGCTGAGATTTCATCAATCAAAGCCTTATTTTGACGTTGCTTTTTATTGAGTCCGCTATCAATCATTGTTTGAAATGCCATTTTAGAAGTAAAACGTTCATCTACACGAATAACTTTCATATCCGGAAAATGATTGGTAAAATGGGTTACAAATCCTTTTATAATGGAGGCACTTTCAGAAGGCTCACCATTCATTTGTTTTGGCTCACCAATAAGAACAGCTTCAACTTTTTCTTTAGAAAAATAATCTTTTAAAAAGGGTATTACAGTAGCAGAAGGAATCGTAGTAAGACCTGATGCAATAATTTGCAATTCATCTGTAACCGCTATTCCGGTACGTTTTTGTCCGTAATCTATGGAGAGTATTCTTGGCATTTATTTTTTTAGCAAAGGTAACTATTTTAATTTTCCTATTCTGAACAGCAGCGGAAAAGTCACCTTCTTATCATTCTTTTCCCAAGAAATTTTCAGTTCCTCTCGAATTATATCTAATGGATTGCTGTTATTTTTTTGAATATAATGTTGTGTTGCCGACCATGTTTCGAGATATCCCATCAATTCATCAAAAGACCAAGTAAAATGGTTTTCGAAACTCTCAGTACTAATTTCATCAAAAGGAAAAGAAATGGTAGTGTAATTTTCATCCAAATATTTTCGCTCTTTGTCCCAATACTCCCCAATTATAGTGTAATAATAATTTCGAATTATCACATCCGATTCAGCATTCGTAGAAAACAGTCCGTATCCTAAATATAGCAAAAATTCCATCAGGCTTGAGGATTCTGTAGATTTCTTTGTAAAACAAATCAAAATCAAACCAATGAATTGCTTGAGCTACAGTTATCAAATCAAAAGTTTGATTATCGAATGAAGTCTTTTCAGCAGACTCTAATTTATACTCTAAATTGGGCGCCGGAATAGCATTGTCGAGTTGGTTTTGACTAATATCAATTCCATATACTTTTTCAAAAACAGCAGAGAGTTTATGAGCAATTTGTCCGTTACCAGTAGCAACATCGAGTGCCTTTGATTTATTTTTGACAAAAGAAATCAAATAATCAATCATTTCATCGGGATAATGAGGACGATATTTTGAATATTCTGATGCTTGCTTAGAGAAATTATCCTTCATATTCCTTACTTTTTTACTTATCAAATTTACTACATTTAAATAATTTCAAGTTAAATCTATAACATTTTCCATACAATTTCCTTTTTTTGCTATTGGTTTAAAATGGTATCTTTGCCCAAAATCTATCAAAAAATGAAATCGTCTTGACTCCTAAATACAAGTTCTGGCAGAATGGCGATATCATATTCCTAATAAAAAAACTAATATTATTTTCATATGAATTCATTACAAACAATAATAGAACAAGCGTGGGAAAACCGTGCTTTGCTACAAGAAACAACAACTACTGATGCAATCAGAGAAGTTATAGAATTATTAGATGCCGGAAAATTAAGAGTTGCCGAGCCTGTTGGCGAAGGTTGGCAAGTAAACGAATGGGTTAAAAAAGCAGTTGTGATGTACTTCCCTATTCAAAAAATGGAAACATTAGAATCTGGAATTTTCGAATACCACGACAAAATGTTACTTAAAAAAGGTTATGCAGAAAAAGGAATTCGTGTAGTTCCTAATGCAGTTGCAAGATATGGAGCTTACATTTCAAGCGGTGTAATCTTGATGCCAAGTTATGTAAACATCGGAGCTTATGTAGATGAAGGAACTATGGTAGATACTTGGGCAACAGTAGGAAGTTGTGCTCAAATTGGTAAAAATGTACACTTAAGTGGTGGAGTTGGAATTGGTGGAGTTTTAGAGCCATTACAAGCTGCTCCTGTAATTATTGAAGACGGTGCCTTTGTAGGTTCTCGTTGTATCGTTGTAGAAGGTGTTCATGTGGGTAAAGAAGCCGTTCTTGGTGCCAATGTATGTTTGACAGCTTCTACAAAAATCATCGATGTAACTGGTGATGAGCCTGTAGAAATGAAAGGCTTTGTTCCTGCTCGTTCGGTAGTGATTCCTGGAAGTTACACTAAGAAGTTTGCTGCTGGAGAGTTTCAAGTACCATGCGCATTGATTATTGGAACTCGTAAACCATCTACCGATTTAAAAACATCATTGAATGATGCTTTACGCGAATATGATGTAGCGGTTTAATAAACTTAAGCTCAATAAAAAAAACTCCAAATTTCAATTGACATACGAATTGAAATTTGGAGTTTTTTATTTGAAGTTTCCTATTTTCTATTAGGAATCTATTTATTGCAAACTATAAAGTAAAAAATTATTTTTTGCTTTTGTTATTCTGAATTTCTAAAAGTTTAGCATATTTCATATGAGTAAAAAGACCTTGAATTAATGCAAAAGTAACTCCATCTATACCATTAAATATTCCCTTTTTAAAAAAATAACATCTTACAAAAGTGGTTAAACCATTTAATACAGGTTTAAAATTCCCTACCCTCTTTCCTTGATCATAAAGTTGTTGAGCATGCCAAGTAGAATATAAATTTTTCTTACTGATTAATTGGTCATAACTCGCCCATGCATAATGATTCAAATGAACATTTAAATTAGCTTTCTTGTTTCCTAAAACCTTTTGATGTACCATGTCTTTTGATGGAGAAGCTGTTTTTTTATTAAAAAAGCGAACTGTTCTATCAGGATACCAGCCAGAAAAGTTAATTAATTTATCACCCATATAATTATACAGGCTAAAAGCATATGCGTCAAAATCTTGATTTTCATATTTACCGGATAAAACAAATTCCTCAGCATCGGCTGCTAAAATCTCATCCGCATCTAAATTTAAAATCCAATCGTTTTTGCAGTAAGGAAGCCCAAAAATTCTTTGGGGCCCATCTCCCAAAAAAGGCTGCGAAATAACTTTAGCTCCTTTTTCTTGGGCAATTTGAACTGTATTATCAGAACTTAGTGAATCTATAACAATTATTTCGTCGCAAACTCTATAAAGAGCATCTATACATTTTCCTATATGTTTTTCTTCATTATAGGTTATTACTAATCCACTAATTTTCATAATATATTCTAAAACAATTTAAGCTTTCCTATTTTCAATTTTAATCTAAATCTAAACAAATTATCTTCTCCCTTTATATCTATTCGCTTTATTAAATAGTTATTTTTAAACGGAAAATCATTTACTCTATTCCCAATTCGCAAACCATACTTTATACCATTCTCACGCATTATTTTTTCAAAGACGGCAAACTCAGCATTTGATTTAGGATAATTCCCAAAAGGATATGCTAAAACTGGCTTTATATCCAATTGATTTTCTTTAATAAAAGTATTACATTTTGCAAAGTCAACTTCCAGTTCCTCTTTAGACAATGCCTCATATCGTTTGTGCTCAAATGAATGATGCCCCAACTCTATAAGGTTACTATCTAATTTCTTTAATTGCTCTACACTCATTATTTTTTCTTTTCCTTCGATCCAATAATCAAAATTTCCAACGAAAGAAAATGGTATAAAAAAAGAAGCTTTTAATTGGTATTTTTCAAGTAAAGGTACAGCATATGTAAGTTGACACTCGGTAACATCATCAAAAGTGATAATGATACTTTTTTTAGGTAATTCTTTTAAATTTTCTAAATCCCTAAAATGAAATGTTTTGTAATTATTATCATGCAAGAATTTAAATTGTGATTCTAACTTTGATATGGAAATGCTTAAATCTAAAGACTTAGAGTCATCTTCAACAACATTATGGTACATTAAAATGGGCAACTTAGACATTTAGTTTTTTTTTTGTAGTTTTGCTGACCCCCAAAAGTAATTTTTTTTTTTAGTAATTAACCTTAATCTATAATGAAGTTTTTAGTAATTCAACAAAAAAGAGTTGGAGACGTATTGACTAGTACAATTATCTGCAACAATTTAAAAAAAAAGTATCCTAATGCTACAATAGATTTCATGGGTTACACAAATTGTGTTGATGTACTAATTGGAAACCCAAACATTGATAATGTAATTGTTTTGTCTCATAAAGTCAGAAAAAATTACTTTTCCCTATTTAAGTTTATTTTTGAAATTAGAGCCAAGAAATATGATGTTGTAATTGATGTTTATAACAAATTAGAAACAAATTTGATCACTTTATTTTCTGGCGCTAATACAAAAATAGCCTATCATAAATGGTATACTACTTTATTTTACACCCATAATTTAAAACGTATTGACAATACAATGGATACAAATTATGGTTTTGCAATTGAAAATCGACTTTTATTATTAGAACCACTAAACTTAGATAAAAGTACAATAGATCCGTTTCCTAAATTATTTGTAAGCCCTAAAGAAAATGAGGATACAATCTCTCTTTTTGAGCAGCACAAAATAGATAAAAACAAAAAAATCATAATGATAAGCTTACTGGGAAGTGAGCAAAGCAAAACTTATCCATTAGAATATATGGCTAAAGTAGTTGAATATGTTGCAAGCCATAAAGATGTAACGATACTTTTCAATTATTTTGAAAGTCAAATTGAAGATGCCAAGAAAATATACAATTCTTGCTCAAAAAGCACCCAAGAAAAAATTCGTTTTGATTTATTGGGCAGCGATTTAAGATCATTCGTTGCCATAATGAATAATTGTGATATAATTATAGGAAATGATGGTGGAGCAATTAATATGGCTAAAGCATTAAACAAACCTTCATTTACAATCTTCTCTCCTTTTATAGAAAAGAAAAATTGGGCCACTTTTGAGGATGGATCCAAAAACATATCAGTCCATCTTAACGATTACAAGCCTGATTTAATAAAAAATGTACATCACGATGAAATAAAGAAAAATGCATCTTCGTTATATCAACAATTTACACCAGAATTATTTAAAGACAGAATTGAGTTTTTTATGGATCAAAACTTATAACCAACTTTAGTTTTTATTGAATTCTTTTTTAAATAATTAGCAAAAAACATTGTTCCTATTTTACTTTTATTCAAACCTATTTAATTCATAACAAAAAACAGTTTCATCGTATATGGACATTTCAATAATTATAGTTAATTACCGTAGTTGGAAGCCATTACTTAACTGTTTAGAATCGTTGCAAACAATAGAGGATACTAAAATAAATTTTGAAGTAATTGTTCTTGATAATTTTTCTAACGATGGACAGTTTGATTATTATAAAAGCAAATTCAAAGACTTTATTTTTATTGAAAACTATATTAATTCTGGTTTTTCTAACGGATGTAACCTTGGCGCTAAAGTAGCAAAAGGAGAATATTTGTTATTCCTGAATCCAGACACAATAATTGCTCCGGATACACTCAACACACTTTATACAACATACAAAAAACACCCGGAAATAGGTATTTTGTCTTGCTTACAAGTTGATAAAAAAAATCGCTTTTTCAATCAAAAAAACCTTTTTCCTTCATTTTTTCAAGTTTTTGGAATTACCCGATTTTTTTATAGAAAATTTACCTCAAAAGCATTAAATGAAAAATTTAAAATCCAAGATGATTTATTTTATCCTGACTGGGTTTCTGGCGCTTTACTATTTATAAGCAGGGATTGGTTTAAAAAAGTCAATGGATGGAATGAAGATTATTGGTTATACTTTGAAGATGTAGATATTTGCAAAAAAATATCGCAGAGCAAAGGCAAAATTGCTATAACCTGTGACGCAACCATTTTTCATGAACACGGTGGTTCTTCAAGAAATAATTTTGAAACTGAACACATTAGCAAAACTGAAGTGATCATTTCTAAACATGTGTATATCAATACTAATTTTAATACTTTATCCCAATTACCCTCTCATCTTTTTTTAATACTCTTTATCTTTTTAGAAAAAACTTTTTTATCTCTTTTAAGTTTATTTTTATTTTTTAATTTGAAATTAAAAACGAATAGATACATCCTTAGTAATCTTTGTTTTTATTATTTTAATGCCATTAAAAAAAGAACATGGTTAAGCCAAAGTTCTGTAAACTATCAAAAATAATTTTATGACAGATAACAATGCTAAAAAATTATCCATATTAATCATAACTTTAAATGAAGAAGAGCATTTAAAAGAGCTGTTATCCGACTTAGACTTTGCCGATGAAATAATAATTGTCGACTCGTATAGTAATGACAAAACAGAAACTATTGCAAAATCTTTTTCTAAAGTAAAGTTCATTCAAAATAAATTTGAGAACTTTTCCGCTCAAAGAAACTTTGCTATTGAACAAGCAAAAAACGACTGGATATTATTTCTTGATGCTGATGAACGGTTGACTCCGGAATTAAAACAAGAAATCATAGAAACATTACAAAAAAGACCATATTATTCTGCTTATTTTTTTGAAAGGGTATTTATGTTTGAGAATTCAATTTTAAAATATAGCGGCAATCAAACCGATAAAATATTTCGCCTTTTCGATAAAAAATTCGCAAAATATGATGAAAAGAGATTGGTTCATGAAAAATTAATAGTCAATGGAAAAATCGGTTTTTTAAAAAATAAACTAATCCATTATTCCTATGCATCTTACCATGACTATAAGGAAAAAATTATTTTCTATGGTAAATTTAAAGCTGAAGAAAAGTTTATAAAAGGAATGAAACCGACTCTTTTACATCAAATTTTCCACCCTAGTTATAATTTTTTCTATAACTACATCATTCGATTAGGTATTCTCGATGGCAAAAAAGGTATCTATATTTGTTATCTTAATGCGTATTGTATTACTGTAAGATACAGAGAATTAAATAAACTTTGGAAACAAAATCAACATCTTATTTCCAAAACTTAAGTTTCTTTTTCAATCTTTTCTTTCTCCAATATTTTTCTTGAAAATCAGCAGTATATTTCCAAAGAGTTTCAAAAATTAACTCCTCCGACTCACCTGATAATTTAGCATATTCATTACTCATCACCGCTACCATTTCCTTCATAGGTGTCAATCGGCAAAGATTTTTCATTCGTAATTCAAATGGCATTGATTTATGGAATTCCATTCTATTCAAATCAACCAAAAAGAAATCGTATTGTTCTTGGCTCTTTTTTAGTATTAATGTATTTCCAGGCGAATGATCCTTGAATTCTATTCCTTTTTGATGCAAAAGGAATGAAAATTGGGTAAATTGTCTTAAGATATTTTCATGATCCGGATAATCTGGAATTTCAACCAGCTCTCTATAAGTCAAATCACATTGAAGATGCTCACTAACATAATAGCTATCTTTTAGTCCTATCCAATTATAATTCTCAAGATAAGCAATAGGCTCTGGTGTTCCAATTCCTTTTTCCAGTAAAAGGGTAGCATATTCAAAAGAACGTCTGGCTTTAGATTTTCTAAAATATTTGTATACAATTTTATTAATCAAATTAGGAATCTTGAAGGACTTGATATTTATTGTTTTCCCATCTAATTCAAATAACTTAATGATGTTTCTTTTACCATCACCAAATATCTTACCTGAGGATTTAAATTCAAGTATGCTTGATTTGACCGAATCGGTATACTTAATAAGTCTATTATTTATTTTAAATTGCATCGATTATTTTTTTAGTGCCTATTTTATTAACACACATCTGTTGAATATTACAAATTCAAATATTGATCTATTCCGTTAGTAACTCTTGTTATTCCCTTTTCAATTGTTTCTTTCTGAATTTTATTATTAAGCTCTAAATTGTTTCTTGAGTTAGTCTTGTGATAAATATGATATAAAATACCTCCATAACGAAGTCTTTTGGCTTTTACACCGTTATTACCCATTCTAATAACCAAATCCGAATCTTCTCTGCCCCAGCCTTCAAAATCTTCGTTATAACCATTAATAGCAATCAAATCATTTCGCCAAAAGGAAACATTACACCCTCTAAATTTTTTAGAAATTCCATAGTGTGATTTATAGAGTTTTGATAAAAATGGAATTGATAAACTTCGTGTCCTATTTTTAATTTCTTTTGAAAAAAAATTAAAAACTGTGACTTTTTTTTCTAAAACTTCGGATACGTATTTAGGCAAAATATTGACTCTGGAACCATATATATAATGTCCTTTTTGAGCGGATTTAATATGATCCGAGATAAAATTTTTGTGTATTATACAATCTCCATCTATCTGAACAATATAGTCAGCGGTTGTTTGAGCTATTGCTTTGTTCAAAATTTTTGATTTTCTAAAACCAATATCTTCTTGCCAGATATGACGAATGACAAATTTTGCCTCTCTTTTATACTTGTCCAATAATTCCTTAGTCGTATCATTTGAACCATCATCGGCAATCAAAATTTCATCAGGAAGCCTAGTCTGATTTAAAACGCTTTTTAAAACCAAATCCAGCGCATCAGACCAATTATAAGTGGAAATTAATAATGCCGTTTTCATTTTCTTAATGTTTTTTTATATGCAAGATAAGTTTCATTAGCAATAAATGCAGAATTAAACTCTTTAGTAATCTTTAATTTATTTGTCTCTATAAATTGTTTCTTTAACGATTGATCAGAAATTAACTTTATCAATTTTATTGACAAATCCTTATAATCTTTAACAGAGCTAATAAAACCATTCTCCCCATCAACTATTATTTCAGGTAAAACTCCAACACTTGTAGTAACAACAGGCACACCTATCATCATAGCTTCGAGTACTGAAGTTGGACCTCCTTCCCTTTCTGAAGTCATTAAAAAAACATCAAATTGATTATTTAAGACATTTGCATTCTTAATTTTATCAGTAAAAAAAAGATAACTATCTAATTTTTTCTCCTCAACTTTTCGCTTTAATTCATTGGTCAAATTCGTAAACTCTCCAATTTGTATAAATCGTATATTCTTTTGCTTCAAAACATTTACAACATAATCAGCTGTATCAATAAATGTTTCTAAATCTTTAGCTCTCGTATGATTTGCTATATTTCCAACTATAACATCATTTTTATCTATAGAAAAAAACTCTTTGAGAATTAAATTAGTGTCTGAATTGAGAATTTCCAAAGAAACACAATCATGAATTATTAATAACTTAGATTTCGCTTTAGCAGTTAAAATTTTAGAAAAATCTGTTGAAACATTTTTCGAAACACAAATTATGGAACTCAACCCAGAGTAATTATATTTAAACTTACTCAAAATACTACTACTACTTCCCATTCCTTTTTTAGAAAAAACTGCTTTAGTTTTCAACCCAAACAATAAATCTGAAATTGTAAAAACAGTTAACGAATCACTTGTGTGCAAATGAATTAAGTCTGGCTTGATCTGTTTTACTATCTTTTTTAAATATAAGTAATTTACAAATTTGTTGAGTTTGCTTTTTTTGGCATTAACAAAAGGAATAGCTTTGCTTTCGCACTCTTTTTGAAGTAAAGAATTCGAAACACCAAAAACAATATTTTCAACACCTAATTTTGACAATTCTGGGATCAGATCAACCAATTGTTGTTCATTTCCACCCCAGCCTGTTGCCCCAGATATATGTAATACTTTCATCATTTATAGTATGCCTAAATTTTGATATATTAAAACAGCCGCAAATCTAATCATTTACAACAACTATATTATATAAAACAAGAAGCTAAAAAAATAATCAGCCTATAAAAAAAGCTATTAATCTAAAAACTAGCAAAAAAATCAAAATCTAAATAAATTAAAACAATTTAAGTAAATTTTATGTAACAAATAAATCGAAAAACTTTGAATTATAAACTACATTTGCAAGTATTTTTGAACTATAATTAATATAAAATTATTTAATGAAAATAACAATTATAAGCTTTGATAATTGGGGATTTAATAGCCATATAGTAACTTCTTTGAAAAATTCAGGACATACTGTACATCATATTAATTTTAATAATTTTAAGTATGAATATCCAAATATTATATTAAGATTATACAATTTCATCTTAAAAACAATATTCAAAAAAAATCTTAAAAATATACATTACGGTAACGAAGTGCTAAAAAAATTAAAAGAGAACAATGAAACTCAAGATATAATTTTAACGATAAAAGGTGATTTTATAGATCCTGAAAATATATCAAAATTTAAAAATTACACTAAAAAATCCATAGCTTTTTTTAATGATAGTGCTACTAGATGCCCAAAAATATTGCGTGTTATTGGTAATTTTGATGAAGTTTATTCTTTTGAAAAAGAAGACTGCGAAAAATATAATTTAAAATTTGCTACCAATTGGATTTATAATTCTACCGATCCTGATCACCAGGAAGCTACTATTAAATACCAAGTTTTTAACATCAGCTCTATCGATAAACGATTGCCAGTCTTATCTAAAATAGCTGCAGATTTATTTGCAAAAAATATAAATTACAAATTCATTATTTACGATAATAAAAACGAAGGCAAAGACAAAAATATAGAGTACACAACAAAACATATACCGTTATCCGTAGTAAATGATTACATTAGTAATTCTGCCGTTTTACTTGACATTAATAGAAAAGGACAAAACGGACTTACCTTTAGAGTATTTGAGAGTTTAGGATTAGAAAAAAAACTAATCACTACAAATGCTGATGTAAAAAACTATGATTTCTACAACCCAAATAATATTCTAATTGTAGATGAGAAAACACCAAATATCCCTTTAGATTTTTTTAATAATGAATACGAAAAAATTCCAGAGGTGATCCTAAAAAAATACACTTTAGATGGATGGATTAATCAAGTTTTTAATTCACCTCAATAATTTGACAAAATTTCTATCCATAAAACCTCACATAATTAAAGTACATTTGCATTTTTAATTTTTATAATTAAAAAAAATCAGTCCATAATGCTCTTTAGCAAAAAATAAATTCATGAAAATAAATTTCTTATTCGTAGTTAGCCTATTAGTTAGCCTATCATTAAAAGCACAAAACATCCCTGTAGGATCTATCGATATGATAGAACAAAGAAGCAGAAACGAACAATTATTAAGCAATGGAAACCCTTTAATATCCCATACTTTACGTCCATTAGCCATAGAATCGATTGATAGTACACAAATTAAATCTGATGAAAGTAATCCTAAAAAAGTAATCTTAAAAGTACTACCAATTACCCTAACCCAACAGTATAATACTTTTGCACCTTATGGTTGGAATGATGGCTCGATGATTCCTGCCAAAGGTTATCAAACACTCCTAACTACAGGATTATATGCAAAATATGGAATTTTAAGTGTACAACTAAAACCTGAATATGTATTTGCAGCAAATCCGGATTTTGAAACTTTTCCTTTAACTGAATCTAACTCGGTTCGTCTGAATTACATTAATTATTTAAACCATACTGATTTACCTAGCCCGTATGGTGACCAATCCTATAGCAAATTAAACTGGGGACAAAGCAATATTAGTGTTGCCATTAATAAATTTTCTATCGGAATCTCTACAGAAAACTTATGGTGGGGTCCTGGAACTAGAAATTCGTTAATAATGAGTAATACGGCACCTGGCTTTTTACACTTCACTTTTAATACAAAACAACCTATAGAAACATTCATAGGGAGCTTTGAAGGACAAATCATCTGTGGCAAGCTAGAAGGCTCTAACATATCAAGTCCAAAATCACAATTTATAATTGATGGCGTTGACTATGAATTATCTAAATCTAAAGATTGGCGTTATATCAATGGATTATCCATAAACTATCACCCAAAATGGATTCCTGGATTATTTTTGGGCTTAAATCGTACTATTCAAGTTTATCGTGATGATATGGGGCATAGTTTTTCTGATTATATGCCAATATTTGCCCCTTTTCAGAAAAAAAATCTAAAAAATGAAGATGCAAAAAATAGGGATCAATTAGCCTCTCTCTTTTTCAGATGGGTAATGAAAGAATCTAAATTCGAATTTTATGGAGAAAGTGGTTGGAATGATCACTCCTCAACACTTTGGGACCTATATGAATCTCCTGAACATTCCAGAGCATATCTTTTTGGTTTTAATAAACTTTTCATGCTTAACAAAACCAGAAACAAGTATTTAAAAGTAAATTTTGAAACTACTCATCTAGAACAAAGTGCTGATCGTATAGTAAGACCGGCTGGTGCTTGGTATATGCACGGAATCATTTTACATGGATATACTAATAAAGGACAAGTTCTTGGAGCTGGTATAGGTCCTGGGAGTAATTTACAAACTTTAGATTTTAGTGTCTGGGAAAAAGATAAAGTATGGGGTATACAAGTAGAACGATATGCACATAATATGGATTTCTATTATGATGCATATACAGACTATAATCACAAATGGGTTGATTTAGGATTAAACACATATGCTTATCGAAAATTTGGCAATTTAGGTATCCAAGCAAAACTTAACCTTTCAAAAATGCGTAATTATCAGTGGCAATTAGACAATAATAAACTCAATGTTCAGTTTCAAGTTTCATTGCAATACCAGTTATAAAACAACAAAATCATTACAGTAAAACTATTTATTTAGATTTATTGATATTAACAACTTACATTAGTAATGCTTATTTTGTAAACAAGAAAAAATACTATGAAAACTTCTGTTGCCATGTGTACTTATAATGGTGAAAAATACATTAAAGCACAACTTGAAAGTATTTTAAATCAAACAATAAACATTGATGAAATAATCATATGTG
This sequence comes from Flavobacterium aestivum, assembly GCF_026870175.2. Lineage (NCBI taxonomy): Bacteria > Pseudomonadati > Bacteroidota > Flavobacteriia > Flavobacteriales > Flavobacteriaceae > Flavobacterium > Flavobacterium aestivum. Next base: position 4,037,784 of record NZ_CP113977.2, read on the forward strand.
ATGATGGGTCTAATGATAATACAATTGAGCTCATATCTAAATTTCAAGCAGAAAACCCAAATAAAATATCCTTATATAGCAATCCAATAAATTTAGGTAGCAATAAAAATTTCGAAAAAGCCATTTCAATTTGTTCTGGTGATTATATTTTTTTGAGCGATCAGGACGACATTTGGAAAGAAAATAAAGTTGAGAAAATCATTGAATATTTTTTAGCGAATCCATCTACAGAAGCTGTTTTCACCAATGGAGACTTAATTAATGACAAGAACGAAAAAATCAGTACTCACACACTTTGGGATTCTGTTTTTTTTATCGAAAATAAATTAGAAAGACCTATCAATTTATTCAAATTAATGAGTTCTAAAAGAAACATGGTAACTGGAGCAACACTTTGCATCAAAAAAGAAACAAAAGATTTTATTTTTCCTTTTCCTGACTTTAAAAAATATTATCATGATGAATGGATAGCTATTATCATTGCTTCCAGAAAAAAATTAGATTACGTAACAGATGAACTTATTTCCTATAGGATTCATTCTGATCAACAAATTGGAGGAAAAAATAACATTCAAAAAAGTACCTCCCAAAAACACTTGAAACTTAGCAATTATATTTTAGGTAATGCAACCCCAAAATCATATCAAGATTTCAATCAATTATCCAAAACTTACTATCGCAATTATTTAAAATTTAAAAATGTATCCGAAAACACAGGAGGTAACAATCCTGTCAATTTTAAAGAAATAGCAGAAACCAATTTAGAATTATTTAAAAAATGTGATGACTCTTTAAAAAAGACTAGTCCCATTTTCTACTTTTTTAGAAGCTTAACTGATAAAATAAGAGGAAAAAGACAATTAAATTAAAACAAAATGGACATTAATCAAGAAGTACACAACGCATTTGAAGTCATAAAAGAAGGCGGAATCATACTTTACCCTACCGATACCGTTTGGGGAATTGGTTGTGATGCAACCAATCCAGAAGCCATTTCCAAAATATACAAACTCAAACAGAGAGCCGAAACACAAAGCATGATTTGCCTAATGAACGGCGAAAAAATGATTTATAATGTTTTTAAGGAAATTCCGGAAGTAGCATGGCAGATCATGGATTTATCCGAAAATCCAACGACATTAATCCTCGATCAACCGAGAAATGTGGCTCCTAACGTTATTGCACCCGATAATACATTGGGTATTCGCATCGTCAAAGAACCTTTTTGTTTCAAACTGATGGAACGTATGAAGAAACCATTGGTATCTACTTCTGCCAATATTTCTGGTCAACCTACTCCAAAAAGTTTCAAAGAAATTAGTCCTGAAATTATAAAAGGCGTTGACTATGTTGTAAATTTGCACCACGATAAAATTGCCGGAAAACCGTCTACAATCATTAAACTGACTAATGATTCGCAGGTAAAAGTGATTCGCAAGTAAATTACCGCAAATTCGCAAATTATTTTAAAATTTATGGAAGACTACTTACACAAAGATGAAAGTTATTCTATCGTTGGAGTTCTTTATGAAGTACATAAAAATCTTGGGAAAGGATTTTCCGAAATTGTATATAAAGATGCGTTAGAATATGAATTCACTCAACTCAATATTCCATTTGAAAGAGAAAAAGAGTTTACTGTAAGTTATAAAAACACAATATTGAAACATAAATTTTATGCAGACTTTGTAGTTTACGATAAAATAATTCTTGAAATAAAAACGGTTGACTGCTTCAACAATAGTCATTATAATCAATGCTTAAACTATTTAAAAATATCAGGAAATCAATTAGCAATTTTAGCCAATTTTAATCTGATATCATTAGAATACAAACGAATAGTAAAATCAAAAAGTTAATTTGCGAATTTGCGGTTAAAAAATGAATTATACAAAAGCTCTAAATAATAAAATATTCGAAGTCATTTCACAAGCATCACAAGAACTTAATGTCGAAAGCTATGTGATTGGCGGTTTTGTTCGTGACTTACTTTTAAACAGAGATTCAAAAAAAGACATTGATATTGTCGCTGTCGGGAGCGGAATCGAATTGGCTTTAAAAGTATCTGATTTGCTTCCTAAAAAACCAAAAGTTCAAGTTTTTAAGACTTATGGAACTGCAATGTTACGCTTTGAAGACACTGAAATTGAATTTGTGGGAGCCCGAAAAGAATCCTACAATCTCGATAGCAGAAATCCTATTGTCGAGAACGGAACACTTGAAGATGACCAAAACAGACGTGATTTTACAATAAATGCGTTAGCTTTATCATTAAACACCAACAATTATGGAGCTCTTTCAGATCCTTTCAACGGTATTTCTGACCTAGAAAACAAAATCATAAAAACCCCACTCGACCCAGACATCACATTTTCTGATGATCCTTTGCGTATGCTCAGAGGAATTCGGTTTGCCACTCAACTGGGGTTTGAAATAGACCAAAATTCATTAGAATCGATTACCAAAAATGCTGAACGTATCAAAATAATCTCAGGGGAACGAATCGTTGAGGAACTGAATAAAATCCTTTCTACAGACAAACCTTCTGTTGGTTTTTTATTGCTATACAAAACCGGCCTTTTGGATATTATCCTTCCAGAACTGACTGCTTTAAACCAAGTAGAAGAAATAGAAGGACACACCCATAAAAACAATTTTTACCATACTCTTGAAGTAGTAGATAACATTTGTCCTAATACCGATGACGTTTGGCTGCGCTGGTCAGCCTTGCTTCACGATATCGGAAAAGCACCAACAAAACGCTTCAACAAAAAACAAGGTTGGACTTTTCACGGACATGAATTTATTGGTGGTAAAATGGCAAAAAAGATTTTTGAAAGATTGCACATGCCATTAAACCACAAAATGAAGTTTGTTCAAAAGATGATTATCATGAGTTCCAGACCAATCGTTTTGGCTCAGGATATCGTAACCGATTCAGCCGTTAGACGCCTCGTTTTTGATGCTGGCGAAGACGTTGAAAATCTGATGACACTCTGTGAAGCGGATATCACCACTAAAAATCCAAATAAATTCAAGAAATATCATAACAATTTTGAACTTGTTCGTAAAAAAATAGTTGAAGTAGAAGAACGTGACCATGTACGCAATTTTCAGCCACCCATTTCTGGTGAGGAAATTATGGAAATTTTCGATTTAAAACCTTCCCGTGAAATCGGAATGCTAAAAGAAGCAATTAAAGAAGCTATACTTGAAGGAGAAATTACTAATGATTATGATGCCGCTTATGAGTTTATGATGAAAAGAGCAGAAAAATTGGGATTGAAAAAAGCGGAGAAATAACTACAAAAGATTAACATAATTAGAAATGAAAAATAACAAATCCGTAATTATCTGGCTTCTATCTGGTTGCTTTTTAGTGTTTGTAATGGTTGTAGTAGGAGGTATCACCCGATTAACAAATTCTGGTTTATCAATGACCGATTGGCATTTGGTCACTGACACACTTCCTCCGCTTACCGAAGCCAAATGGCAAGAAGCCTTTGACCAATACAAACAATTTCCTGAATACCAAAAAATCAACATCCATAACGATTTTACACTATCCGACTATAAGTTTATCTATTTCTGGGAATGGTTTCACCGTTTTATAGGAAGAATAATCGGGTTGGTTTTTGTTGTTCCGTTCATTTATTTTCTAATCAAGAAAAAAATTGACAAAGCCACTTTAAACAAATGCTTTGTTTTATTGGGAATGGGTGCTTTACAAGGATTTTTTGGCTGGTTTATGGTAAAAAGCGGTTTGGTTGATAATCCAGATGTAAGCCATTTTCGTCTTTCACTACACCTTACGTTTGCCTTTATCACTTTTGCCTACACGCTTTGGGTAGCATTAGATTTAATCTATCCTGACAAAAAAGCGGCAATTGTCCCTTTGAAAAAAATAGCCCGAATCACATTGTTCCTTTTACTTTTACAAATCATCTACGGAGGCTTTGTTGCTGGGCTAAATGCTGGACTAGTACACAACCATTGGCCCATGATGAGCGACGGACAGTTCATTCACGACAGTGTATTTATAGAACAAAAAACACTCTTTCTAAACCTGGTTGAGGGAAAAAGCGGCGTACAATTTGTTCATAGAACATTAGCATACTTTGTTGTGGGATTCATTTTGTTCCTGTATTTCAAAGGAAAAAAATACAACCTCAGCTCCCAACAAAAAAACGGATTAAATGCTTTGGTTGGAATTGTATTCCTGCAATTTATTTTAGGAGTTTACACTTTGTTGTACCACGTGCCCCTTTGGTTGGGTCTAACCCACCAAGTCAATGCTTTCTTTCTGCTAACAGCAATGACCTATACTCTTCATCGATTGAGTAAATAGAATATTTTTAAATTTTTAGAAGCGAAACAATAGGCTTTATCTACTGATAAAGTTCTTTCTGTCTGTTGAATTCTGTCTCCTAGAAATATAGACAACTATAAATCATTTTAAAATCAGTTTAATCTGCGTGAAAAACAATCACGCAGATTGACATAAGTCTTTGCGAGGAACGAAGCAATCTCACTACGATTATTCATTTCAAATAAAGACTTTGTTTACATAGATTAGTGAGATTGCTTCGTTCCTCGCAAGGACTTAGCTAACTCAAAAAAAAACCACGCTAATTCAATAGCTAATTCAACCTCTCAAAAGTGAATTTTAGGTTAAATAAACATTATTTTTGTAGTTCCGCTTTATTGTCTCACCTCTTGTTCACTGCCAAATGTCCAAACTTGCTCCGCAATATCAATTTCTAGATCTATCCGATTATGGTAGGCCATTGGCACGATTATTTGCAAATCGATTAAAAAATACTCGTTTTACTCCCATACATGTAACTCTTCTTTTTGGTATTTCGGGTTTGATTGCCATCTATTGCATTTTGCAAAACCACTACTTTACAGCCTCTTTTTTTATCATTTTAAAATCAATAATTGATGCCGTCGATGGTGAACTTGCACGCATCAAAAAAACACCTTCCTACACTGGCAGATACCTCGACAGCGTATTTGATCTTATCCTGAATTTTTTGATTTTAATGACTATTTGTTATGTATCCGAAACCCCTTTTTGGCTAACTTTTTTGGCCTTTATCGGAATACAATTACAAGGAACTCTATACAACTATTATTATGTCATTTTAAGAAATAAATCGGTAGGAGGAGACGTAACTAGTAAAATTTTTGAGGACAAATCACCTCGTGCCCTTCCAGGGGAAAGTCAAAGATCAGTAGATATCTTGTTCGCTATTTACACTGTTGTGTATGGCATTTTTGACAAGATAATACACACTTTGGATAGTGATGCCTACAAAGTAAAAACATTTCCAAACTGGTTTATGACTCTTGTTTCTCTATATGGATTAGGCTTTCAATTGCTATTGATTGCTGTACTATTATCTTTAAACAAAATAGAATTGATTGCTCCTTTTTTCGTGGCCTATTCTGTATTGATTTTTGTTTTGATAGGAATTAGGAAAGTTTACATAAAATAAAAAAGAGTAAAAACGAATTTGTCCTTACTCTTTCTATCTGTTTATATAATAAATTATTTCTTTGTTTTAATCGAGCAGCCTATTGCTTTTGTGGTTTCCGGAGAAGGTGTCTTACCGTTTTCTAAAGCTATAATAGCATTTTCAAGATATTTTTCTTTTACATCATTAACGCTATCCATGTTATCATCAATGGCTCCAATGTATCTTACAGCGAGATTTTTATCCAACAAAAAGGCATGTGGCGTTTTTGTCGCGCCAAATTGAGGATACACTTTTTGTCCATCATCAAATAAATATGGAAATGCAAAGCCTTTTTCTTTGGCTCTAACTTTCATTAATTCAAAACTATCTTCAGGCTCTACTTCTGGATCATTTGAATTTATGGCTAATAAAATATACCCTTTCGGTTTGTACTTCTTGGCTAAATCATTAATCCTGCCTTCATATTTTTGTGCTACAGGACAATGATTACAGGTAAAAACGACTATAAAGCCTTTTGCGTCTTTAAAATCAGACATGCTATACATTTTTCCATCAACCGATTTTAATTTAAAATCAGCAGCTTTATCTCCAATTTTATAAGGAGTTGGTGTGTCTGGCGTAAATCCAGCGATAAAAAAAACGGAAACGAACAATAAAAGTCCTGACAAAATTTTCATACTATAAATGGTTTTAGTTGATATTTGTATTTACATACTCATTGAGTTCCTCATAACTAGAAAATGTTTTTTCTGCAAAAACTCTCTTTCCATTCTTGATAATTAGTGTAGCTGGAATTGATCCCGACCAATCTTTATCTACTATCGGAAGCCAAGTGTTATAATCTTTATCCGTTAGTAAAACCACTTCAGAATTGACCTTTCTGTTTTTCAAAAATGGCAGTAATTTCGTTTCAAACTGATTCTTAAAATCCAAGCTTACCAGCACTACTTTTACACTTTTATTTTCCGAATTTAATTTTTCAAAATGGGGTAATTCTTTCACACAAGGAGCACACCAAGTTGCCCAAAAATTGACCACATAAATTGTGTTTTTATCACTCAAAACTTCTTTTTCTAAAGCAGTATATTTTTCAAAAACGGCTACCTTTTGAGCAGCAATTATATTCGAAAACAGAAGCGGAAAAATTAAATAGAGTAAATATTTCATCCTAAAAAATTTATTTATGACTGACTAGAACGAAAGTACAATCTTTAAACATTTCTAAGAAAATGATTAACAAAAGATTATCATACCAAGTTTAAAAATCGAGGTCATAAAAAATTTTGCAAAGAAAAAAAAGGACTTTCAATTTTTGAATGAAAGCAATCGTTATTCTAAAAACGACATCAACTGCCAAAAGCATTTTTTAGCTTTCTGAGAAAAGAAACCAAACTTCTAATTCTGATTCCGTAAACTTATAAAACAAACAGGATTTGAGTTTTTTAAGCTTCATTTTAGCTTATAAAATCATCATAAGTAAAATCTATACATAAAACTTAAAATACACAAATCCAGATATTTAAAATAACTTATATAAACAATGATTTTAGGTAATTCCTTAACTGATCCAATTTTTGAAATCAGACACCTTTTCCCGGCTCACAACCACCTCATCTTCTTTATAAGACGGTAAAACAATCTTCAATCTGGAGTTACTGTACATCACAATCTCCTTTATTGATTTGAGCGAAATAATAAATTTTCTACTGATCCTGTAAAATTCTGAGGCGTCTAATTCTTGCTCCAAAACTTCCAAAGTGGAGTCCATCAAATAATTTCTGTTGTCGAAAGTATGAATATAAGTTCCTTTATTTTCACTAAAAAAACATTCGATTTCATCTGTTGAAATTACTTTAAGATGTTGTCCTATTTTGACAGTAAATCTTTTTTTGAATGTTTTTTCAAAAGGGTTAGAAAACATTTTTCGGATCTGTTCAAAGTCCAATTGCATGGTTTCATTCCCTGTAGTTTTAGATAGCTGAAAACGGTCTTTAAATTTCAAAACGGCCACTTCCAAATCATCTTCGTCGATAGGTTTCAAAAGATAATCTATACTGTTTAATTTGAAAGCACGCAATGCATATTCATCATAAGCAGTGGTAAAAATAACAGCACTTTTTATATCTATTTTTTCGAAGATTTCAAAAGACAAACCATCCGATAATTGAATATCCAAAAAGATCAAATCTGGGTGTTCATTTTTCGAAAACCAATCTATAGCCTCTTCTACAGAATGAAGCATCACCCCTACTTGAATATTTATTTTTTCGAGTTTGCGTTGCAACAATCTTGCTGCCGGTTTTTCGTCTTCTATTATTATTGTGGTCATTTTAAAATTTTAAATTCACTGTTTCTTACTAACTATTTTCTGCTAACTAAGTACTACTCCTTACTCCCACTTTTGATTTTTATCTTTCTCCATAAATTCCTTGATTTTCCTTTCTTCCCAATCATCACTAAAAAACAAGTTTCTGCCAAAAACACTCAAACCATGCGCTAACAATCCTATCCCCCAGAAAAAAGCAGTAGAAAAGCTTCCTGCTAAAGTAACTCCATCTCCTAATAAACCTTTATTATAATCAGCTATGATTGCAAAGCCATTTACCAGTACATAAATCAAAGCATGTACATAAAAACCTTTTATTCTTTTTACTCGTCTATAAGCCAATTCATATCTCGTGTCTGGATTGAAATTTTCATCCCGAAAATTTTCATAAAAATGTCTTCTATATCTTCCCATTGTGTTTTATTTTATTATTCCCAAGTTTTTTTGATTTGTTCTTCTTTTTCCATTAACTCTTTAATTTTTCGTTCTTCCCATTCTTTACCTAAAAAAGGTGAGTAGTTAAACACTTTTAATCCGTGAAAAAACACTCCTATTCCCCACCCAAATAAAGGCCAAAAGAACCATAAATATTCTGGTGATGTCACTAAATTTATTGCTAATAAAAAGCAATTGACAACGATATAAGAAATCAAATTCCCATAGAATCCTTTTAACTCTTCTACTCTTCTTCTCGCTTTGCGATAACGATCTTCTTCTGTATATTGATTTTCCATGATTATTTCTAAATTGGTTTGTTATTTTCCTTTTCCAAGATTATTTCCAAGTTTGCTTACCTTCTTCTTTTCTCAAAATTTCCTGGATCTTTCTTTCTTCCCAATTGGTACCATATCCAAATACCTTAAAAGCATGCATTATTAATCCAAATCCCCAACCAGCTGCTGAGAACCAAAACCAATGAAATTTTGGCGTATAGGTTAGATTAATAAAAATTAAAACTGGAATCACGCAACAATAAGAAATCAAGTTTCCGTAGAATCCTCTAAGCTGTTCTACTCTCTTTTTGGCTCTGTAATAAGCACTATTTTCGTTGTAATTTAAATTTGTTTCCATAACGCTAATTTGTTTGGTCAAAATAGGAATCTTAACCGTAAATGTTTGTTCATTTTCTTCAATCAACACCTTTCTGTTGGTAATAATTCCATAGCGGTCTACTATGTTTTGTAATCCTACTCCCTGACGGCTCTGTATCACTTCTTTTTTCTGAAAATCATTTTGAACTGCCAAATAATCCCCTTCTATAAATATCCGGATATGTAACGGTTTTTGTTCGCTTACCACATTGTGCTTTACTGTATTCTCTAACAGTAACTGCAATGAAAGTGGCACTACTTTGGTCTCTGAATTTACTACAGTTTCCGGCAATTCATAAAACAAGCTGTTTTCGAAACGCATTTTCAAAAGATTCATATACGTTTTGGCAAAAGACAACTCTTCGGCAACTGAAACCAGTTCTTTGTCTTTTTGCTCTAATACATAGCGGTAAATTTTAGACAAAGAAGTGGTAAACCGTTGTGCATTATCTGGATTTTCTTCGATCAATGAACTCAGAACATTCAAACTATTAAAAAGAAAATGTGGGTCGATTTGGTTTTTTAAGGTTTCAAACTTAGCATTGGCAGTTCCGGCAATGATTCTTTGTTGAGTTGCTTCGGTTTTGGAAGCTTGTTTCCATTTTACCATAAAACTTCTGGCTTGCATAAAACTAGAAACGCCCAATGACAAAATGATGTAAAAAAGATGAATCCAAATCATCCTTTCACTAAAAAACTTATCCAATGACATTTTTTGCAAAATCACAAAAATGATATAATTTATACCCAAAACAACAGGAACCGTGTACAAAACAGTAACCAAAATTCCGTAATATACCCTCAAATTAGTTTGTTCGAGCCAATCCCATTTTCTGTCAAGCAAATTATTTAAAAAACCATTCCCAAAACCTAAGCCAAAAGAATACAAACAACTCAAAGAGAACGTTATTAATACACTTTTTAAACTAAAATCATTTCCTAAAAAGGCTGAAAAAATGACAGTAAAAACCATAGAAATCTTAAGACAAGCAATTGTTGCACTTTTTAAATCAGAAAATGTTTCTCTATAATCTTTCATTATAATCAGCTTTAATTAGTTTAATTATTTACAGTTTTTCTGAGCTTCTAGTGCTCTATCCAATCCCCATTTTGGAGAAAAAGGTGTTTCCGGTTTAAAAGTAGCAAAAAGTTCGATAGCTTTATTTACTTGTACACAAAGTGGTTTTGTATCAACCCCTGTCCATTTCGCCCCACCTAACTGATAATCAGCCTCTCCAAAAACAACTCTTGGATTATTTGGATTTATAGCTTTTGCTTTAGCATATGCCTCCATTACTTTAGGCGAATATATCATTCCGTTTGTCATCGGATCTGCAACTACCCAAGCTGTATAAATCATTGCCTGCATTACATACAGCTCGGCATTTTTTTGATCTTTTATCATTTCTACATCCAAAGCATTTTGCGCTTTAGTAAGCAATGCAGTAATTTGGTTTTTGTCCTGAGTCCCGAAAGAAGAGGTTGTATTAACCAATGCCACATAATAATTAGGTAACCAACTGGCTTTCTCTGCTGCTGCTATACGTTCAAATAAATCTGATGCTTCAGTATTTTTTCCTTCTTTCCAGAGCTGAAATGCTTTTCCCATTCCTTGTTCAAATTGCCCTTGAGCTGAACTTATTATTGTTACTAGTAATGCGATTGCGGTGATGATCTTTTTCATTTTTATAAAAAATTAAATGGTTATTTGATTAGTTATTGAATATTACGTCTATTTTTAAATCCTTATCAACATTAAATTTAGCATCTTGATATCTTGGAGGCCCCATAAATCCTTTTGCATTGTTAGAGCAAGCAACATCTTCAGTTGGAATTCCTATTTCATTTCGATCTAGTTTTCCGTTGTTGTTTTCATCTTGATAGGACGAAATAGCATACTCTCCTTTTGGAATCCCCTCAAAAACTATAGTAGCTGCATTTCCTTTAATTTGGGAAGGAATACTTTTGTATGGCAATTTAAGGAAAGTCCCTTCTGAATTATACAAACCTACTTTTAGAATTCCTGTGTCATTCTTTAAACCTGAAACTGAAACAGTCAGTTTTACATTTTGAGCTGATAATAAGCTACAAACAAATAATGCGATTGTGGTAATGATTTTTAACATGGTGTTTAATTTTTAGTTGTTAATAAAATTGAATAGTTATTGATTTAATTCTTGAACAAATTTATATTGATTGTAAGGCTTTTAAAATTTAATAATACCGAACTGTCATTTTTGAAGGATGAATTGTTTCTTTTTGAGATTCTAAGTTTCTGGGTTACTAAGATTCTAAGTTTTTTTTTAAAATTACATAGAACATCAGCGACTTAGCAACTTTACAAATTCTTCAACTGATTGTCTTTTTTGTTTTTGCTGATGGTCCAAAAGAAGCCCACAAAGAAAAAACGATCTGCAGCTGGTTTTATGGCACTTCGCTGGTACTCACCGTTAGCATCAGGCCTAACTGCATAGTTATATCCGTATACATTATTTGCCCCTAAAACATTCGATACTGAGAAATATAAAATCTTTTGAGTGGTTAATAAATAAGCCCAATTAAAACTCAAATCGTTGTATGATTTTGTTTTTCCGTTCATAAATTGAGTTTCATTCGGATTATTGTATGGTCTTCCGGTGCTGAAAGAATTGGTTAAACCTACTTGGGATTTCCAATCTGTAATCCAATATTTAGTCACTATAGACAAATTATTATTCGGAACAAAATTAGGAGTTACCTGAGTTGGGTAATTTTTATACAAACGCTCGGTATCTATATAAGAATATGATACCCAATACTCTAAATTCTTAATAGTTTTTCCGTCTCTCCAAAACAAATCCAAACCTTTAGCATATCCTTTCCCATCATTGGTAAATATAGAATTGTATGCTACCTGAGGGCTGTCAAATCGAACCAAATTACTGTAATCTTTATAATAGGCTTCGGCTCTAAGTGTGCGTCCATCTTTATGGTATTGATAATTCAAGATATAATGAGAAGCTTTTTCACTCTCAAACTGATTGAATTTAGAATACTTAATATATTCAACACTTGGAGTTTGAGAAAAATCACCATAAGCAAAAGACAACTGACTAAATTTTGCCATTTTATAAGCAAATGAAACTCTTGGTGAAATAAAATTATCATTCGTTAAATCATTTGCAGAGGCACGAACACCTACCTTAGCCACTAATTCTTTAGAAAGGGAAACATCAGCTTCAGTATATAATGCCCCTATGGTGTTATCATATCCGTAATCAAAGGAATTTCCAGCATTTCGAGTAAAATTTTCATCATATTTAGTGATAAAATAATCGGCTCCAAAAGTCAATTTAAAGCTATTAGATATGCTTTTTTTCAATTTCAGCTTCATATTCACGGCATTTTCATCATTCTCCAATTGGTCCAAATCAATACCTGATTTCAACTTATTGTAACCATAACTCATTCCTGCCGTAATGTTCCAATTGGTTCCAAAAAAACCATTGTATGAAGTATTGAAATAGAGATTATCATTTTTGGAATCGACCGTAATTTTATCGACTGAATTGATATTTTCTTGTTTTATGATGTATTGAGAGGCATCAAAAGCGGCATACATCTTAAAAATCCCTCTTTCAAAATTGTATCTGTATACCATTTCTCCAGACAAGGATTGTGGAGCGCTTTTCCATTCTACATCCTGAGGAACAAGAGCCTGATATGGCGTTAAATTGATATAAGAAGTGTTGATACTAAAAGAACTTTTAGCCCATTTTTGAGTATTCCCAAGCCCGACACCCACTGACATTACCGAGATTTCAGTTTTACTTTGGTCTGGTTCATCTATCGTATTCAAAAGCAGCACACTCGACAAAGCATCCCCATATTCTGCAGAATATCCTCCTGTTGAAAAAGAAATTCCACTAAAAAGAAAAGGAGAAAAACGACTACGTGTTGGCAAATTATTAGGCGTAGAATTATAAGGTTGCGGGACTCTCATTCCATCAACATAAGTCTGGGTCTCATTGGCTTCACCTCCACGAACGAACAATCTTCCGTCCTCACCTACTGATTGTGTTCCTGGCAAAGTTTGCAAAGCTGCCACGATATTCCCTACTGAACCTGCAGTGGTTACAATATCCAAAGGCTTTAATACAGATACTCGGGCTTTACTTCCAGAATTCAAAGAACCAGCTGTAATTACAACTGCATCCAGTGTGTTAATATTATCTTTTAATTTAATAGTTTGATTTTGAAAATTAGCTACATCTATCATGGTATTTGATGTTTCGTAAAGTAAAGAACTTGCTATCAAATTTTGATTTCCTGTAGAGGTAGTAGCAAATGTAAAATCACCATTTTCTGAAGTTGAAGCACCATCATAGCTGCCTTCAATATAAACATTGGCACCTGCGATTGGAACTCCTTTTTGATTGGTGATTTTACCTGAAATAGTAGTTTGAGAAAAAAGTGTAAAACTAAATAAAGAAACGAATGCGAATAAAATGGTTTTCATGATTATTATTTTGATGAGACAAATATCTTACAGAAAAAAAGGGAATTGAAATTGTTCTGACCCAATTGCGGAAAATTAGGGATGAACCGTTTTTTATGTTTCTATGAAGTATCCCATAAATCACTCAGAATTCGTAAATTTGGTATATAAAAAGAACTGTTATGAAAAAAGCTATTCTTACCTTACTGCTTGTAGTTAATTTTAATCTACTTTTTTCTCAAGAGGCTAATTCTGTTTATGACGAAAAACTAGCCAAATCATTGAATGCTGATGATCACGGAATGAAACAATACGTATTTTGTATTTTGAAAACCGGCAGCTATACAACCGCAACAGCCGAAGAAAAAAGCAATCTATTTAAGGGACATATGGCTAACATAACTCGGCTTGCGCAAGAAGGCAAACTTGTTTTAGCTGGGCCATTCATGAAAAACGACAGAAACTATCGAGGCCTTTACATCTTTAATGTTAGCACCATCGAAGAAGCAAAAACACTTGTAGCAACAGATCCAGCAGTAAAAGCAAATCTTTTGGAAGCCGAATTGACACTTTGGTACGGAAGTGCGGCATTACAGGAAACGCTTAAAATTCATGAAAAAATAGCAAAAAACAAATTCTAGCTTTTTTCATTAAAAACTGAAAACTCACTATCGTTCCAGAAAGTAAAAACTTTATACCTAGAAAAAATGCCACACCTTTTAGCAACACTCAGGAATGTCCCTTTTGAAACCATCAAAGGAGTTTTAGAAAACGATAAAGCGTTTCATGCTTCGGAGGAAATGTATTTAGAGCATATTTGGCAAAACGTTGATGATGAAAATGAAGTACTGTTTCTTTTCAGAATAAATTCTATAGAAAAGACAAAAAAATTAATCGAGAAACTACATTCCAGCGCTCTATCACAAGATCCCAATGCTAATTTACCAACGATGATCTACTTGCAATGATTTATCTAGCTAATATTATTATTTTCAAATTAATAAAAAACACTATATTTTTTTTGATATATGAATGTAAGAAATATTACGCCATTAACTTACTCTTTTTTCCTTTACTCTCTTTTTCCCAAAGAATAGACAATACTGCATCTTTCAGGGAAATAAACAGTAATCATTACTTGCGTTATCATTATGACAACGACTTTTTCTCAGGAACAGATTATTACTACACTCAAGGCCACAATATTGAGTTGGTAAGTCCAAAGCTGTCTAAAAACCCAATAAATACATTGTTTATAAAGTTAAAAAACAGCAAACAAAAATATGGTTTATCGTTTGAACAATTGGGTTTTACACCTACAAACATAGAACCAGAAGAAATTCTTTACGATGATAGGCCTTTTGCAGCGACAGCAGCCCTAAAACCATTTTTAATTTCGACTGATACTATACATAAAACAATGCTTTCTTCAAATCTAACTATTGGTATTATTGGTCCCTTTGCTTTAGGCAAAGAAATACAAACTGAAATTCACGAATGGATTAACCATAAAATCCCACATGGATGGGAATACCAAATCAAAAATGATTTGATACTAAACTATGACATTTCACATGAGAAAGAATTGTATCGGTTTAATAATTTATTTGCATTAAACTCTAACTCAAAGCTCAGATTAGGGACAATGAACACAAATATCTCTGGAGGATTAACAACTACTTTTGGAAAAATCAACTCCCCATTCATTGCTCTAAAAAACAAAAATAATGTACAAATCTATCTTTACTGCCAAGGTCTGGTTACCGCAGTTGGATATGATGCTAGCTTACAAGGCGGTCTCTTTAATCAAAGTAGTCCTTATGTTATTACTGATCAAAATATGGAAAGATTTACTTTTCAAAGCAATTTTGGAATAGTCTTACGTCGAAAAACATTTTATTTCGAATATTGCCATTCAGAACTTACTAAGGAGTTCAAAACCGGAGAAGCACATAGATGGGGCGGATTTAGAATTGGATTCACTCTATAATTTTTTCAAAAAACTAAAATTTGAATATAAATTTTACCTTTGATTCTCCAATAAAGCTAAAACACTTTTTTTGAGTTAATACTTTTTCCAATACAAAAAAGGGAAACACCAATTTGCCAACAATGATAAGATTAAACAAAATTCACCACATTGCTATTATTTGTTCTGACTATCAAAAATCAAAACACTTTTACACCCAAATTCTGGGGTTAGAGATTGTACAAGAAATCTATCGCAAAGAACGACAATCCTATAAACTCGATTTAGCGCTTGATGGAAACTATGTAATTGAGTTATTTTCATTCCCGAAACCTCCAAAACGAGTTTCAAATCCAGAAGCTGCTGGATTAAGACATTTGGCTTTCGAAGTAAATGACATTCAAGAGACAAGAAAATACCTAATAGATCAAGATTGTATTGCCGAAGAAATACGAATAGATGAATTTACCAACAAAAAGTTTTTCTTTATAACCGACCCAGATAACACACCTATTGAGTTTTACGAAAAATAAAATATCAACAAACAAACTCTTAAAGAAATCACAAAACATTGTTATTATAATTACCCAAGTATCAGAAATCCAATTTACTTTCTTTAGTTTTGTAGTCCTAAAAAAAGAACCGCTTTTCATTACATAAAATAAAGACTTGTTTTTTTATCAAATTAATCCCGTCTATTCGGCTTAAATAAAGAAAATGATCCAAACAATACGAAATTTTCAATTCCTAAAGCTTCAAAAATTAGTTATCGTTTCTATCCTAATTGGTTTTCTTTCGGCATTCTTAGGAGTTGCTTTAAAAAAACTAACCGAATATTACGAGGAAATATTTGCTCATCAAGCCTCAATAAATTCTTTGTATTATATCTTTTTCCCAATCTTTGGATTGTCTGTTATTTATTTTCTTCGAGAGTATCTTTTTAAGAAAAAAGAAAACAAAGGCATCAAGGAAATTTTTGAAAGCACCAATTCTAAATCACAAAACTTACCTAATTACAAGATTTCGTCTCATTTTATTAACGGATTACTGACAGTGATTTTTGGTGGTTCTACAGGGATAGAAGTTTCTACCGTTGTTGCATCGGCAACTATTGGTTCTGTTGCACAAAGGAAACAAAATGTATTTAAAGAATACAAAACCGAATTGATTTGTGCTGGTATTGCAGCAGGAATTACTGCTTTATTCAGTAGTCCAATTGCCGGAATACTTTTTGCTCTAGAAGTTATTTCAAGAAAAGTAACCCGAGCCTTCTTAGTTAGTAATCTAATTTCTGTCCTTACCGCATTTGGACTCGTTTTATTATTAAAAGAAAAGCCCTTATTTACCGTAGCTATTACAACTTGGCAATTAAAAGCAATTCCTTATTTTATCCTTTTAGGAATTTTAGCGGGATTCACCTCTGTTTATTTAACTAGATGTGTATTATTTTTTAAATCTCAATTTTCGAAAATAAAAGTACATTATTTTAAAATTCTTCTTGGTTCCAGTATTTTGAGTGTTTCTCTATTTGTGTTTCCTCAACTTTATGGTGAAGGATATCATGGCATCAAGGAAATTATTGCTAACCCAAGCGGAACGCAACTAACGCTTTCAATAGCCTTAACGTTTCTGGCTATTTTAGTTTTAAAACCAATCGTTACCTCTGCTACACTGGCTTCTGGAGGAGATGGAGGTGTTTTCGCCCCAAGTCTTTTTATTGGTGCATTTCTAGGATTATTGGTTGCTTCGATCTTAAACACCTATTTTGGAGTAAATGTTATTCCTGTAAATTTCATAATCATAGGAATGGCTGCGGTTTTAAGCGCCAGTATTCATGCTCCCTTTACGGCAATTTTTCTTGTTTGCGGATTAACGGATGATTATACTTTATTTATCCCTATTTTACTAGTTTGTCTGATCTCTAAATACACAGCAAAAGCAATTTATCCTTTTACTGTTTATAGTTTTTCACCAAGTTTATCAAAATAATTATATATGCCAATACAAAAAATAAAACGGGGTTATCACAGAACAAAACACATTCTTTACAAAGAAACTTTAATTGATTTCAAAGAACATTTTTGGTCCTTTTTGGGCTCATTTGTTGGTATAGGAACCCTTGCTTATTTACAATCCAGATCATTGGAACAATCAGATGTTGTTTATTTGATAGGATCGTTTGGTGCTTCGAGTGTTTTGGTATACGGTATTATACAAAGTCCGCTTGCACAGCCCAGAAATTTAGTTGGAGGTCATTTTGTTTCAGCAATCATAGGTGTTACCGTTGCAAAATTTGCTCCTAATGTTTTATGGATAGCGGCTCCACTTGCAGTATCGGCATCGATTGTATTAATGCAAATTACAAAAACGCTACATCCACCAGGAGGTGCGACAGCATTAATTGCAGTTGTTGGATCTGCAAAAGTAAAGGCTTTAGGATATTGGTATGTGCTTTGTCCTGTTTTAGCCGGTTCTCTTATTTTGCTTGCCACAGCATTAATTTTTAATAACATGACTTCAAACAGGTATTATCCAAATCATAAAAAATACCATCAACTTAGAAAGAGAATTGTTAAATCTATAAAAAGCTAAAGGAATTCACTCCAAATACCGTTTCAATTTCTAAAACTTTTATCAGACAATAATTTTAATGTTTCATTTGTTTTATTTTGTTAACAAAATGAAAATCTACCACTTACATCTAAAAATATTTCAAACAAAAATATTATCAACAAATCCCAATTCCTAAATCTGAAATCTAAAATTAAACTTTACATTTGCTCTTTCAATAAAAACAAAGATTATGGTTTATAAATTCAGAGTTATTCTAGATGCCGAAGAAGACATTTTTAGAGACATAGCGATACTTGCTGAAGACACTTTAGAAGATTTACACAATGCTATTTTCAATTCATTTGGTTTTGACGGAATGGAGGTAGCTTCTTTTTACACTTGCGATGAAACCTGGAATCAAGAAGAGGAAATTTCGCTTTTTGACACCGGAGATGTTCAAGGAGAACAAAGAATCATGAGTGATTATAAATTATCTGATATACTAGATGAGGAAAACACCAAGATCATTTATGTTTATGACTTCCTCAATATGTGGACCTTCCTAGTTGAATTAGCAGCTATAGAAGAACAAACTGTTGGTCAAACTTATCCGGAAACCTTATTTTCTCACGGAGAAATGCCAGATGAAGCTACTGAGAAAAACTTTGAAGCTGATATGCATGATGACATTTATGGTGAATTTGAAGACGATTTAGACGAAGATGACTTAGATATGTTTGAGGGAGATGATAGTTTTGAAGACTATGGTTTTGAGGAGAATTGGAATTAAATAAACGAAAATAAAAATCAAGAGCCAAGAATAAAGAATTTAATACTATCTTTCTTCTTGGCTCTTTCATCTATAAAAACTTAAAAAATGATCAACTTATACAACACCCACATTGAAACGCTATCCATACACCGTGTGGGGAACATCAGTCGTAACGAACCACTTTTTTTATCAGAAGAACCTTATAAATTAAATGATGAGATTGTGCCATTGATGAAAGAGTTCTTCCTAAAGCCATTCAAAGAAAAGGAAGAAAATTACTTTCAGTTTGCACATGAGGTAGACTTAGACTACAACGACATGTTTAAATTTGCGACAGAAATTTTTACCAACCCAAATTCATTACATGACGTTTCCAAAAAGATTACACAACATCTTTTTGAGCAGTCTAATCACCCACATATTAAAAACGGTGAAGTATATGTAACCTATTTAACTGGTGTAAGTATTGATAATAATGTAGTTGATGCAATTGGTATTTTCAAAAGTGAGATTCAATCAGACTTTTTACAGTTTGAAGAAAAAGGCACACAACTGGAAATGATTTTGCAACATGGTGTAAGTCTAAACAAACTTGACAAAGGTTGTTTGATCTTTAATTACAAAAAAGAAGAAGGTTACAAAATTTTATCTGTAGATAGCAATCGCTATGATGCAAGATATTGGTTAGAGCATTTCCTATCTGTTGATGCTTTTGAAGATGAAAACTTCATTACCAAAAAATACTTGAAATTTTGTCAAAACTTTGCCAAAGATGTTGTTTTTCCAGCCGAAGACAAAAAAGAAGAGGTAATGTTCATGAACCGTTCTGTAAACTATTTTGCAAAAAACGATCAATTTGAAGAAAGCAATTTCTTGAATGAAGTATTAGACAATCCTGATTTGATTCCGGAATTTAAAAACTATAAAGTAGACAAAGGAGAAAAATATAGTATTGAAGATGTAACTTCATTTCCTATTGCCAATGCAGCAGTTAGTGATGCCAGAAAATCAATAAAAAACGTAATCAATCTAGATACACATATTCAAATCAAAATGGATTTCATCAATCCTGAAAGTGCCGAAAAATTTGTGGAAAAAGGTTGGGACGAAGAAAAACAAATGTATTATTATTTGGTTTACTTTAATAAGGAAGAAAAAAGTTAGTATATAGCTTGAAGTAACCAACAATTTGGTGTCTCAAAAAAATCAATCCCCTACTAATCTAAATAGTTGGGGATTTTTTTTGCCTCAAAATTCAACGCAAATTAAAAATAACATTTCATGTAAGATTTAGTTTGTTTTTTAACAA
The DNA here is from genome assembly GCF_026870175.2 of Flavobacterium aestivum. NCBI lineage: Bacteria > Pseudomonadati > Bacteroidota > Flavobacteriia > Flavobacteriales > Flavobacteriaceae > Flavobacterium > Flavobacterium aestivum. Next base: position 4,057,764 of record NZ_CP113977.2, read on the forward strand.
AAAAAGCGCATTTCATCGGATTTATTTGGGTCATGGGAGTTTTTATTATACGTTTGTCCAAATTTATAATCCACACACTATGAGCTTTTTAAATTTCATGTCAAAATTTGTAAATAAAAAAACAGCCTGTTCTATTTTTGGTCATAAAATAGTGACTGTCAGAAATGTAACTGGACATTTTAAAGAGTTCAAATGTACTTGTTGTGGAATTGAACTAACGAATGATTTACAAGACAGGAAAACATTTCTAACCCCTGAGCTAAAAGAAATAAACGAAACTTTATTGGATCATTATAACAGAAGAAGAGTTCTTTCTTTATAATTTCTAAACCATAAAATTGTGCAGACTTTAAGATACTGCTTTACGATTCTTTTCTAAGAACCAAATAAATTGGTGTTCTTGAAATTTCTGGTAATAAATTCAAAAGCAGCACTCATGATATTTCCCATAGATTTTGCCTTTTTAAAATTCAAATCATGGGTATAGCTATAAAGCTCTTTCTTCAATCGCTCTATATGCTCATCGGTAGAAATAATATCATTTCTCATAATTTTCATTAATCGCTTTATTCTATATTCTGCCGAAATAATTCTTTTGGCCAACACGGCACGTTCTTCATGCTTATATTGATCAATAGAGCTGTCTTCTAATTTTTCTTTGACCAATTTTACCATTGGGTAATTTTCTTTGAAAAACTGAGGGCGATACACTTTAAAATTTCCTTCATAACATTGTTGATCAAAGTCAATTGCACGAATTCTATAAACTACTTGGTCAAAATCATGAATTGGAATTACGACATAATTATAAGCACGCATATCTCCCAATAACCGAATCATACTTCGCTCATTAAACTTTACAAACTCCTTTGCAATTTGAGATTTCTCGGTTTCATTACACAATTTGAGATGAGTTTTAATAAACACATCACCTGCAATTCCCATAATATGCTCTTCGATTAGAGTGTCTTTATACACCAAAAAGTTAATTTTATCTGGTGACAAAATATGCTCCAATTCTAATCCATAAACACGGGATGCATCCGCTTTTTTAACATAAAAATGAGTGTAGTTATCATTGAGAATGTTTCTAACTTTTATCCGGAAAGGCTTAGAGTTTCCAAAAGTGCAAAAATCTATAGAGTCAATATTCAGGTACTTAATAATCCCAATATTACCATCGGAATGCAAAAGCGAATATATTTTTTTTAGCGTTAAATCAATTTCAATTCTCTCATACTCGCTGTAATACACCCTAATCCAGAGCGTATCTTGATCATTTTTATCAAATACACTTATCGATCCCGAAAAACGCAATAAATCATCATAAACAATAGGAACTCTAGAGATCCGATTATAACGTCCTAAATAATCCAACAGAGCAGAATTTATTGGATACGTAGGTTTTTTAAAAAGCATTAATGGCTCACTCATTGGGTTTAATGTGTATTAGACACAAATTTACGCTAAAATATTTTTTTACAGTAACAAAACCATTCCTTGTTCGTCTTATCAGGAAATTAAAACTAACTGATTTGGATACAATACTTTCAATACATAACCTCAACAAACGTTATGGTAGCTTACAAGCCTTAAAAAATGTTTCATTAGAAATAAAAAAAGGAAATGTTTACGGAATACTAGGTCCTAATGGAAGCGGAAAATCAACCACTTTAGGAATTGTTCTTAATGTGGTCAACAAGACTTCTGGGGAATACAGTTGGTTTGATGGTAAACTGGAAACACATGAAGCCTTAAAAAAAGTGGGAGCCATTATAGAAAGGCCTAACTTTTATCCTTACATGACGGCTGAAGAAAACCTGAAATTAGTCTGCAAAATAAAAAACATCAACTATTCTAAAATATCAGAAAAACTGGAACTTGTTGGTTTGAATGATCGGAAAAACAGCAAATTCAGTACTTTTTCTTTAGGGATGAAACAACGCTTGGCCATTGCCTCTGCCCTATTGAATGACCCTGAGATTTTAATACTTGATGAACCTACTAATGGATTAGACCCTCAAGGAATTCATCAAATACGAGACATCATAAAACAAATAGCTGCTAAAGGAACTACAATCTTATTGGCATCCCATTTATTGGATGAAGTAGAAAAAGTCTGTTCGCACGTTTTGGTTTTAAGAAAGGGTCAGGTTCTATATTCCGGTTTAGTAGATGGTATTTCTGCCAATGAAGGATATTTTGAATTGCAAGCCGATGATACTGAATCCTTAATTCGTGTTTTGAATACGCATCCGGCTATTGAAAAAACAAGAATCGCAGAAGGAAAAGTTTTGGTACAATTAAAAACAAAATTAGAATCAAAAGATTTGAATCAGTTTTTATTTTCAAATAACATTTGCCTAAGTCATTTGGTAAAGCGTAAAAATAGCCTTGAAGAGCAATTTTTAGAACTAACCAAGAATCAATAACAATTGGAAAAATCTATCTGATCTAAAATACAAAACCAAGAATCTTAAAACCTAAGTTATCTCAAAATGAAACGATTACTCTCTATAGAATTACAAAAAATATGGTTAAACAAAGCCAGTCGCGTGCTAACATTAACCTACTTCATATTACTTTCTTTTATTGCTTTGATAGCCTCTATTAAATTTAATATTGGTCCACTTAAGTTTCAAATTGCCGAAATGGGAATTTTTAATTTTCCATACATATGGCACTTTAATACTTATATAGCAGCAATATTAAAACTCTTTTTAGCAATCGTTATCGTTTCTATGATGGCAAACGAATACAGCTACGGAACATTAAAACAAAACCTGATAGATGGATTAAGCAAGGAAGAATTCATTCTTTCTAAATTCGTTACCATAGTATTGTTTTCTTTATGCTCTACTATTTTTGTCTTTATTCTGACTCTGATTTTAGGCTATAGTTTTTCATCCTATACCGAATTGAGCATTGTTTTTTCTGATTTACAATATATTTTAGCCTTTTTTGTAAAACTGGTTGGATTTTTCTCTTTTTGTTTGTTCTTAGGAATATTGGTAAAACGATCAGCATTTGCATTAGGTTTCTTATTGGTTTGGAATATTATAGAAGCCATTGCAAAAGGAATTTTGAACTTTCGTATTTTTCCTGAAGGTAAAACGGCAGATTACATCACTCAACTTTTCCCTTTAGAAGCTATGTCTAACTTAATAGTCGAACCGCTCACGAGAACAAACTTTGCAAAAACCATTGAAAATCAAATAGGAATGGAAAATCTAAAAGATTATGGTGTACCTTTTTCAGCAATTGCAATAGTTTTATGTTGGACTATTATTTTTCTATTCCTATCGTATAGAATATTAAAAAACAGAGATTTGTAGTATATTTGCATGCTATGAATCTTATAAAGAATATTTTATTTCTAGTATTTTACTTCTGCTCAACTGTTGCAATAGCTCAGATTACTGTAGATGACACCAAAACTGCCCAACAACTGGTTCAGGATGTTTTGGTAAAAAGTGCTTGTGCCAGTGTGTCCAATTTTAATGCCAGCGGGAATAATGCAGTCCCTGTACAAAACAGTTATGCTTATTTTAATTCTGCAGGCAGTAATTTCCCTTTAGCCGAAGGTGTACTTTTAAGTACTTCAGCCAGTAAAAATGCCATAGGTCCCTTTGTAAGTAATCGAGGTGGCGGAGGAAACACTTGGCTTGGAGATGCAGACCTTAACCAAACCCTAGGCATTAATAGCTTGAATGCAACAGTGCTCGAATTTGATTTTGTTCCTTTGACCAATTATATCAGTTTTAACTATATTTTTGCCTCAAATGAATATCAATCCTATTTCCCTTGTGCCTTCTCAGATGGTTTTGCCTTTTTAATCAAAGAGGCAGGAAGTACTGATAGTTATAAAAACATTGCAGTTCTCCCTGGTACAACCATTCCTGTTTCATCAGAGAATGTACACCTTATAACAAATACCTTTGTAGATTCGCAGGGTGTTTCCCATCCTGGTTGCCCAGCCAAAAACGAGTCTTATTTTAACGGATTCAACAACGCTACAAGCCCAGTGAATTATAGTGGGCAAACTATAAAGTTAAATGCCCAAACTGATGTAATTGCGGGAAAAACTTATCATATAAAATTAGTAATTGCTGATGATAAAGAAGAATATTATGACTCAGCTGTTTTTCTGGAAGCCGGAAGCTTTTCTGCTAAAATAGATTTAGGTCCAGATCGTTCTTCGACAACCAATAATCCATTATGTTTTGGCGAAAGCTTTACTATAGACACTAAACTTCCTGCAAATTATAGTTATCAATGGTACAAAGATGGTTCAACAACTCCAATTCCAGGTGAAAATAAACCAACTCTAGATGTAACTACTGCTGGTACTTATAAAGTAATAGTAACTTTATTGCCATCAACTTGTACCGCCGAAGATGAAATCAAAATAGAATATGCACCTCAAATCGTTTTGAATAACACCACTCTTGTTCAATGTGATGATAATGCAGATGGAATTTCGATATTCGATTTAACAAAAGTAGAATCTATCATAAAAAACAATGATCCAAAATTAATCAAACTTACCTATTATAAAACTTTAGCAGAAGCTCAAGGAGAAATTAACCCTATTTTAAATCCTAGCAACTACAGTAATACTGCACCCAATGAAGTTTTATATGCCAAAGTGAGCAATGCGTTTGGTTGTGCTGATTATGCACAATTGAATTTAGTTATTTCAAATAATTCGATTGCAACTCAAAATCCAATTGAGAGTTGCGATATCGATACTACACAAGATGGTTTGACTCAATTTAATTTAAGCACACAAGTAACACCTCAAGTAATCAATGGATTGGCTACTGGATTAACAGTGGAATATTATCTAAATCAAACCGATGCTATTTCCCAAAAAAATCAATTGCCTAATCTTTTTACTAATACAACTCCAAATCAGCAAACAATTTATGCCCGAATTGTAAATGGTCCGGACTGTTTCAAAATTACTCCAGAAACACTTGTGGTAAATTCCTTCGATCCACCTAATTTTCAAGACGAAACCCTTCCTCTATGCAACGGATCTAATTTAAATTTAACAGTCAACTCAGGTTACTCAAATTATTTATGGAGCAATGGATCTACAATAAATACAACAAACATTAGTGCGCCTGGAGAATATACAGTAACGGTAACGAATGCAAAGGGTTGTCAAAAAACAAAAAAATTCATTGTTAGACCTTCCAGTATTGGAATGATTACAAACGCAACAGTTAACGATTTTGCCGGAAGCGAAAACTCTATTTTAATTTCTTACTCCGGTAATGGAGATTATGAGTTTTCATTAGATGGTAATTCTTATCAAGATGCTCCTTTGTTTACAGGCCTAAATGCAGGAACATATAACATAACAGTTCGAGACAAAAATGGTTGTGGTATCTCAAACCCTTACAAAGTCTATGTACTTGATTATTCCCGTTTTTTTACTCCAAATAATGATGGTTATAATGACACTTGGAAAATAAAAAATCTAGATCTTTTACCAAAATCCACAATCGACATATTAGATCGTTACGGAAAATTATTAAAACAACTAGAATCTAATAGCCTTGGTTGGAACGGTACCTATAACGGAAGAGAGCTACCTGCAGATGATTATTGGTTCATTCTCACATTCGAAGACGGAAAAATTATTAAGGGTCATTTTTCTTTAAAAAGATAGGATTATTTTGCTATTTTTAGCAAATGAAAGAAAAATTACTCTGCATTTTCACCTTTTTATCGATCAGTTGTTTTGCTCAATTCAGTAAAACCCATTATATACCCCCACTAATTTCAGCAAACGGATTAGTCGAAGACCAGTATTTATACATCTCAACACCGAGTATTAAAAATGTAAATTTTAAAATCATAACTATTGGCGGGTCAGTAATCAATGCTACTGTTAATAGTACAAATCCGTATAGATATGATATTGGCACAGGAGATAACACTCAATTATTTACTCCAAATACCAATATTGGCATTGTAAAAAACAAAGGATATATAATCGAAGCCGAAGATTTAATCTATGCAAGTGCCAGAGTCAATGCAGGAAGAAATAATACTTCTGGCTACAATCATGCCGGAGGATTGGTTTCTAAAGGAAATAGTGCACTGGGAACAGTATTCAGACTAGGTGCTATGTTGAATCCGCTTTATGATACAACTTTATTAAACTTTGCCTCCATATTATCTACAGAAAACGGAACAAAAGTAACCATTTCAAATATTCCAAACGGGACAATGCTCACAAACGGAATGCTTATAAACGGTCCGATCACTGTAACTTTAAATAAAAACGAAAGTTATGTTTTGGCATTAGAGAACTACAATTCTACTAATAATACCCCTTCCAATAGCTCTAAAATAATTGGAGCATTAGTCGAATCCGATAAACCTGTAGTTGTAAATTCTGGTTCTTTTGGCGGAAGCAACAGTACTGTCTTGGAACCAAATCCAGATGGTATTTTAGCCCCTCCTGGTAGAGATGTAGGTTTTGATCAAATTGTTTCTCTAGAAAAAACAGGAAAAGAGTATATTTTTATAAAAGGACTTGGTACTGATGAATTAGAACGTGTACTATTAGTTGCTCATTCAGATCAAACTCAAGTTTTTTTGAACGATAATCCTACTCCATTCACAACCCTCAATACAGGAGAACACATTGCTATAGATGGAAGTCAATTCAAAAATGGAAATTTATATGTAACGACAAGTAAAAATGTATTTGCATATCAAAGTATTGCCGGTACAGATACGCCAGCCAATCAAAATTTGTTTTTTGTCCCACCTATAAATTGTTCAACACCCAACTCCGTAGACAACATTCCTCTTATTCAATCCATAGGAAATAATACATTTAGTGGCGTTTTAAATATAGTAACCGAAACTGGAGCTACTGTAAAGGTTAATAATTCGCCTATTACCGCTACACCAATTTCTATAACAGGAAATCCAAATTTTGTGCGATATACCATTTCAGACTTATCTGGTAATATAGCCGTAAAATCGAGTAAGCAAGTATATGTTTCTTATTTTGGCACTAATGGCTTTGCAACCTATGGAGGATATTATTCTGGGTTTGATCTAAAACCTGAAATTGTATCCGATAGAATTTCCATTTCTAATTCTACTTGCATTCCTAATGTTGTTTTAAAGATAAATACATTATCCTCCTATGATGTCTTTCAGTGGTATAAAGACGATATCGCAATTCCATCAGCAACCAATAATAGCTATATACCAACCCAACCTGGCTTTTATCAGGTAAAAGGAAGTATTTCAGGATGCTTAAGCAATATTTTTTCAGATAAAATCCCCGTTAGCGAATGTGCAATAAATAACGACAATGATCTAGCTAGTGACAATATTGACATTGATTATGACAATGACGGAATAGAAAACTGCTCTGAATCTTATGGCAATCAAGACATCAACAGCTCCAATCCTAATTCAGGAGTGGTTTCAATAGGTACATATTCCAATACTTTCACTGGTGCTGTTACCAATTCTACTCCTACTGCCCCAATACCCTTTATTGGGAATACAGATGGTAGTTTTGTCACAGAAGTATTGGCCGGAAAAGGTTTTTACACAACTTATAATTTGAATTTTAATAAACCTATAAACCTGAGTTTAGAATATCCAGCAAATGCCAACTCAAATGACCTGCTCAATACCAATGCTGAATATATTGTGAATTCAGATATTGATAAAACCATTACTGTCCAAAATCCAACCAATCAACTATTGATTGACACCAACTATGACGGAATATACGAAAGTGGTGTCACTCAATTTTCATCATTCGAAATTCGATTCATTCTCAACGGAAGCATTCCACTCCCTGCGGGAACCGGCACATTTAAATTTCAATCGTATCAAACAAAATCTTTCAAAATTACTCACAAAAACCTATCCAATAGCGATGGAAACAAATCTACTTTTAGACTAATCGCCACTTGCATTCCGAAAGATAGTGATGGAGATGGAATTCCCGACCAATTGGATTTAGACAGCGATAATGATGGAATACCAGACGCTATCGAATCTCAAAAAAATCCAAAATCTTTATCAAATACCGATACCAATCTAAATGGATTGGATGAAATTTTTGAACCCATAGCAAGTCCAATGGATACCGATAAAGATAACGTTCCTGACTATCTTGATTTAGACAGTGATAACGACGGTATTTACGATCTGGTTGAATCAGGAAGCAATGCTTTGGATAGTAATAAAAATGGAATAATAGATGGTTCTGCATTTGGGCTAAATGGATTAGCCAATATATTGGAAACTACTACTGACAACGGAATTCTTAACTACACAGTTGCTGATTCCGATGCTGACGGGATAAAAAACCACATTGAACTAGACAGTGATAATGATTTGTGCAATGATGTTACCGAAGCAGGATTTACAGATCCCAATTTTGATGGTATATTAGGAAACAGCCCAGTTGCAGTAAACTCAAATGGATTAGTAACCAGTAAAACCGATGGATACACCACTCCAAACAATAACTACACTATTGCCAACCCAATCCTTATAACCACACAACCCATAAACCAAACCCAATGTTTGCAACTAAATACCAGTTTTAGTATCGATTCTAATGCAGATAGTTTTCAATGGGAAGTTTCTACTGATGGTGGTATAAATTGGAATTCTTTATCGAATAACGCTACTTACTCTGGTGTTAAAACTGCATCATTACATATCACAAAGATAAGTGCAGCTATGAATGCTAATCAATATCGTGTTCTTTTAAACAAAAACAACATTATCTGCGGATTAACTTCTTCTGCTGCAACATTGACTGTTCTTGCTTTACCAACATTAAACTCCCCTATCACTATCATACAATGTGATGATAATATTGATGGTATTACCAACTTTAATTTAACAAAAAAAAACAACTTCATTTCGGCTAATTACGCCAACGAAACCTTTACTTATTACACCACTTCTACAGGTGCTAATACCAAAGATCCAACTACACTCATTACAAATCCCACCGCTTTTTCAAGTTCAAGCCAAACTATTTGGACTAGGGTCGAAAACACAAATGGTTGTTTTAACGTGGCTCAATTAGACCTAATGGTTTCAACAACTCAGCTAAATTTAACATCCAAAAGAACTTTTGAAGTATGTGATGATTTTGTAGACACAGCAAACGATAATAAAGATGGTTTTACCACTTTCGACTTTAGTAGCGTTACTTCAGAGATTCAAGCGCTGATTCCTTCTTCAAGTCAAACCTATTCGATAAAATTTTATGTTAGCCAAACCGATGCTTTGGCAGAAGCTAATCCTATTTTAAATCCTTCCAACTATAGAAACACAATACCAAATCAACAGAAAATTTGGGTAAGGATAGACAATAATCTGGACAATTCTTGTTTTGGATTGGGAGCTTATATCACTCTTCAAGTAAACCCCATTCCTAATATAGATGCCAATAATAGCCATATTAGTGATCAAATAGTTTGCTCTAATCTTCCTGCCTTTTTTGTCAAACTAGATTCCGGAATTATAGGAAACACTCCAGCCAGTGATTATAATTATATCTGGACAAAAGACGCCATTATAATTCCTGGTCAAACAAACGCTACTTTAGATGTTAATGAAAAAGGAACATATACTGTAACTGTGTCAACCAAAAAAGGTTGCAGTACTCCTAGAACCATTTTAGTAACTTCATCAGATATAGCACATCTGGAATCAATTACCATTGAAGATCTATCAGAATCCAACACAGTCACAGTAAACAGTTCAGGTCAAGGAAATTACCAATACAGTATAGATTTACCCAACGGTCCTTTTCAAGAATCTAATTTCTTTGATAATGTCCCTTCCGGAATTCATGATGTTTACATCAATGACACAAAAGGTTGCGGTACGCTAAAGAAAACAATTTCAGTGCTTGGAATTCCTAAATTTTTCACACCAAACAATGATGGTTATAATGATTACTGGAGCATCAAGGGTGTAAATGAAACCTTCAATAAAAGTGCGCAGATTATTATTTATGACCGATACGGAAAAATAATCAAACAAATACTCCCCTCAGGCAATGGTTGGGACGGCACTTATATCGGGAATCCAATGCCTGCTGATGACTATTGGTACTCCATAAAATTAGAAGACGGACGAGAAGCCAAAGGGCATTTTTCATTGAAAAGATAATAATCATTAGGGAGTGCCACCATCCCGATAAAAAGAGTTATTCTCTTTGCGTTGATCCCTCTTTTTATCGGGATGCTGTCGGGCTATCTGGGCTACTTCGGTAGCTTCCGTCTATCCCTCACTCGTGCAAATCAAGAACATTTTCTTCCAACAATCATACATGTCAAAAGAAAAAAAACTAAAAGCATCTACAAAATAAATACAACGTAATAACTCTAAAGCATTAAAACAAAAATCCCAAATTCCAGTACTTAGGAATTTGGGATTTTAAATATCGAAATCTAAATCTTTTAGAATTTGAATCTTTTTCTATCAGTTTCAGATAAATATATTTTTCTTAAACGAAGTGATTTTGGAGTTACCTCTACGTATTCGTCTTTTTGAATATACTCTAAAGCTTCTTCTAATGAAAATTTGATTGCTGGAATAATTCTAGCTTTATCATCAGCTCCAGAAGAACGTACGTTAGATAATTTCTTAGTCTTAGTTACGTTAACAGTCATATCGTCGCTACGGGTGTTTTCACCAATAACCTGACCTTCGTAGATATCCTCATTTGGATCAACGAAGAACTTACCACGATCTTGTAATTTATCGATAGAGTAAGGAATCGCTTTTCCGTTTTCCATAGAGATTAACGAACCATTGTTACGTCCAGGAATTTCTCCTTTGTATGGTTCATATCCAATGAAACGGTGTGACATAATAGCCTCACCAGCAGTTGCAGTCAATAATTGGTTACGTAAACCGATGATACCACGAGATGGGATGTTGAATTTTACAATCATACGATCTCCTTTTCCTTCCATACTCAACATTTCACCTTTACGGATAGAAACAAACTCTACAGCTCTACCTGAAAGTGTTTCTGGTAAATCGATAGTCAATTCCTCAACTGGCTCACATTTCACACCATCAACTTCTTTGATGATAACTTGTGGTTGTCCAATTTGCAATTCATATCCTTCTCTTCTCATAGTTTCAATAAGAACAGACAAGTGTAATACACCACGTCCGAAAACCATGAATTTATCAGCAGAATCAGTTTCACCTAGCCTCATTGCCAAGTTTTTCTCCAACTCTTTTGTCAATCTTTCTCTAATGTGACGAGAAGTTACAAACTTACCTTCTTTTCCAAAGAAAGGAGAATCATTAATTGTAAACAACATACTCATTGTAGGCTCATCAATAGCAATTGTCTGCAAAGCTTCTGGATTTTCAAAATCGGCAATCGTATCTCCAATTTCAAATCCTTCAACACCAACTACAGCACAAATGTCTCCTGCAACAACTTGTTCAACTTTTTTACGTCCAAGACCTTCAAAAGTATGTAATTCTTTGATTCTTGATTTTATTACTTTACCATCTCTTTTTACCAAAGAAATTGGCATTCCTTCTTTCAAAACACCTCTTTCTAAACGACCAATAGCGATACGTCCTGTAAATGAAGAGAAATCTAGAGAAGTAATCAACATCTGAGGAGTTCCTTCAGATACTTTTGGAGCTGGTACATTTTCAATAACCATATCCAATAATGGCTCAATATTTTCTGTTTTGTTCTCCCAGTGGTCAGACATCCAGTTATTCTTAGCTGATCCGTAAACCGTTGGGAAATCCAACTGCCACTCTTGAGCACCTAATTCAAACATTAAGTCAAAAACTTTTTCATGAACTTCTTCAGGAGTACAGTTTTCTTTATCAACTTTATTGATTACAACACATGGTTTTAATCCTAAATCAATTGCTTTTTGTAATACAAAACGGGTTTGTGGCATTGGTCCTTCAAAAGCATCTACCAATAAACAAACACCATCAGCCATATTCAACACACGCTCAACCTCACCACCAAAATCGGCGTGGCCTGGAGTATCGATAATATTGATCTTAGTTCCTTTGTATACTACAGAAACATTCTTAGAAGTAATGGTAATACCTCTTTCACGCTCTAAGTCATTGTTATCAAGGATTAAATCACCTGTATTTTCGTTTTCACGAAATAATTGACAGTGATACATAATTTTATCAACCAAAGTTGTTTTACCGTGATCGACGTGGGCAATAATTGCAATGTTTCTAATAGCTTCCATCTGTGATTTTTAATGGGTGCAAAGGTACACTTTATTTTGATATAAAAAACCTTTATGCAATAGTTTGCTATTTTGTTAACTTATAAATAGTTAAAGCATCTTAATAAATTAAACTTTCAATTATATTATTATCGAAATTTTAATTTTTGACAATATTTATTTACATTTGAGTAATGAAAAATAAAACCAATCAAATAACTGCATTCTACATTCTCTCTTCATTATTTATTGCTATTATTAGCTATAAATTATTGAAAATTTATACATCAAACACCAACTACCACTCATACAATTTCATAAAAGACCTTATTTTCATTACAATCACAGGTTTGTTCTTTAGATATATTTTACACAAAAACGACAAGACAAATACCAAGTTCTACGAAAACCTAAAACAAACCAACGACAAGATCAAAGAATCTAACGAGAAATACGATATCGTTTCTAAGGCAACCAGTGACACTATTTGGGATTGGAAGATTCCGGAAGACAACCTGACTTGGAACAGAGGAATAAAAGGGATTTATGGCTACGATCAAGATCAAGTTGAAAACAATTCAAAATGGTGGTTCAACAATATCCACCCAGAAGACAGTATCAAAATGTCTATCAAATTATACGCTTTTTTAGAACAAAAGACAGAGAAATGGCAAGACGAATATCGCTTCAAATGTGCTGACAACACCTATAAACATGTCCTAGACAGAGGTTTTATCCTAAAAGACGAAAACGGCAAGGCCATTAGAATGATTGGAGCCATACAGGATATAACCAAACAAAAAGAAGAAGAAAACAGACTAAAACTATTAGAAACTGTTTTTACTGAAGCCAAAGACTCTATTATTATCACAGAAGCCGAGTCTAATGACGGTCAGATTCCAAAAATAGTATTTGCAAATCCTGCTTACATCAACATGTCTGGCTATGAAACATATGAAATAATTGGAGAATCCCCGAATTTATTCATGGGAAAAAATTCAGACACACAACAAATAGAAAAATTAATCAACGCCATAACCAACAAAGAAGAATCTCTTCTAGAAATTATTTGCTACAAAAAAGACCAATCAGAATATTGGGTTCAACTTTCTTTCATTCCTGTATACAACCTAGAACATGAACTCTCTCACTGGATTTCAATCCAAAGAGATGTCACAGAGGAAAAAAAATTAGAAAAAGAAAAAGAACAACTCATTCGAGAATTAACGCAAAACAATAAGGATTTAAAACAATTCTCCTACATCACTTCTCACAACCTCAGAGCTCCTTTATCTAACCTAACTGGATTACTCAATCTAATAGAAGACATCCCTATTGAAGATGAAGAATTAAAAGAAATCTTAATAGGATTTAGTAAATCTACACATTTATTAAACGAAACCATCAACGATCTCGCAAAAGTAATTATCATAAGAGACAACCTTTCTATACAAAACGAAGAAGTCTTAATCAAAAATATTTTTCAAAACGTCTTTAATCAACTTAATTTCCAAATAGAACTACACAAACCCGAATTTAATATTAACTTCGGAAACGTTACAACAATACAAACAAACAAAGCCTATTTTGAAAGTATTATTTTAAATTTACTAACTAACGCCATCAAGTACAGATCTAAAGATCGAAAACTAGTTATAGAAATCACCAGCACCAAAATTAACAACACAATCGTTATCAAAATCAAAGACAACGGAATAGGAATAGATTTAAAACGTAATAAAGACAAAATATTTGGCTTATACCAAAGATTCCATAATTATCCAGACAGCAAAGGCCTGGGACTATATTTAGTAAAATCTCAAATAGAATCCATGGGAGGCGCTATTAGCATTGAAAGCGAAGTAAACAAAGGAACCTCTTTTACATTAACATTTAAAGCCTAAAAAAATGTTAGATCTAATCATGTGTATCGACGATGATCCTATAACTTTATTGTTATTTAAAAAAGTCATCAATAAAGCCCTTTTTTCAAAAGAAATAATAACCGCTCAAAATGGCGAAGAAGCATTAGAATTCTTTAAATCAATAAAAGACACAACCACCAAGCAACCTCAATTGATATTCCTTGATTTAAACATGCCAGTTATGGGCGGATGGGAGTTTTTAGATTATTTCAACAAGCCAGAATACCTCAACTTCAACAACATCAAGGTTGTTGTTTTATCATCTACAATAGATCCAGAAGATGTTAAAAAATCGAAAACTTACCCTATAGTTATTGATTTCTTACCTAAACCTATCACCACTTCAATGCTTGATTATCTAAAAACTAAGTTTTAAAAACAATAATACACTTACCCACACATCCTATTGAAATGTTTTTCTAAACAAATTAAAAAACTACTTCACTCCTACTAAACGAAATAATCACATTAATAAATTTCACAACATAATTCTCTCTGAAAAATAAGCACAAAAAAAAGCCCCTATAAAAGGAGCTTTCAATTTATATAAAAATTGTACTAATTACAATTTTGCAACGTGCTTAGTTAATTTAGACTTCAAGTTAGAAGCTTTATTATCATGAATGATATTTTTCTTAGCTAATTTATCAATCATAGAAATTACACTTGATAATTTAGAAGTAGCATCAACTTTATCAGTAGCTATTCTTAATGCTTTAATAGCATTACGAGTCGTTTTGTGTTGGTATCTATTTAATACTCTTTTCTTTTCGTTACTTCTAATTCTCTTTAGAGCTGACTTATGATTTGCCATTTTATTTTCTTTTATCTTTTATTATTTCATTTTTTGTAGTCCGTAAGGGAATCGAACCCCTGTTACCAGAATGAAATTCTGGCGTCCTAACCCCTAGACGAACGGACCTTATTCCTCTAAGTTCTGGAACATTCTAGATCAAAAAAATTTGTAGTCCGTGGGGGAATCGAACCCCCCTTACCAGGATGAAAACCTGGCGTCCTAACCGATAGACGAACGGACCATTACTTTTTTTATTCTCAGAAATTTTTCAATCTAAATACTTCTTGTAGTCCGTGGGGGAATCGAACCCCCCTTACCAGGATGAAAACCTGGCGTCCTAACCGATAGACGAACGGACCGTGCTTCTGTAATGCGGATGCAAAAATACAACTATTTTTGAGTTCTACAATAGCAGAGCAAAAAAAATATTTTTTTTTTTAATATGCCTTAGCAAACAATACTCTTCCTACAGAAGGTTTTCCTGTAAACACACAGCTTCCCGCCTGTTCAACCCTATCCAAAGGAATACATCTTATAGTCGCTTTAGTCAACTCCTTAATCTTCTCTTCTGTCTCTGCAGTTCCATCCCAATGTGCTGAAACAAAACCTCCTTCACCATCTAAAACTTCTTTAAACTCATCAAAATTTTCTACTTCTGTAATATGAGTATTCCTATAATTTAATGCTTTATCAAACAAATCTTTTTGGATTTGCTCTAACAAACTACTTACATAAGTTTCAATTCCATCTTTCGAAACCACTTCCTTAGTCAAAGTATCTCTTCTGGCTACTTCAAAAGTTCCGTTTTCTAAATCTTTTGGTCCTACAGCAATTCGAACCGGCACTCCTTTCAATTCCCATTCAGCAAATTTGAATCCTGGTTTTTGAGTCGTTCTATTATCAAATTTTACAGATATCCTTAATTTCTTAAGAGCACTAACCAAAACAGCTACTTCAGCAGAAATGGCTTCTAATTGCTCATCTGTTTTATAAATAGGAACAATAACAACTTGTATAGGCGCCAAATTAGGAGGCAACACTAGCCCTTGATCATCTGAATGCGTCATTACTAGCGCTCCCATCAATCGAGTTGAAACTCCCCACGAAGTACCCCAAACATATTCTTGTTTTCCTTCGGCATTAGCAAATTTAACATCAAAAGCTTTTGCGAAATTTTGACCTAAAAAGTGCGATGTCCCTGCTTGCAATGCTTTACCATCCTGCATTAAAGCCTCGATACAATACGTTTCTTCGGCACCGGCAAATCGTTCTGTTTCAGTTTTCAATCCTTTTATTACTGGTATTGCCATAAAATTCTCGACAAAATCAGCATATACATGCATCATTTGCTCTGATTCCTCTACAGCCTCTACTCTAGTTGCATGCGCTGTATGCCCTTCTTGCCACAAGAACTCAGCTGTTCTTAAAAACAACCTAGTTCTCATTTCCCAACGAACCACATTAGCCCATTGATTTATTAATAACGGTAAATCCCTGTATGACTGCACCCATCCTTTATAAGTAGACCAAATAATAGCTTCACTGGTAGGACGAACAATAAGTTCCTCTTCTAACTTTGCATTTGGATCAACCATTAGCTTACCTGCTTTATCAGGATCATTTTTTAATCTATAATGAGTTACAATCGCACATTCTTTTGCAAATCCTTCAGCATTTTTTTCCTCTGCTTCAAACATGCTTTTGGGAACAAATAAAGGAAAATAAGCATTTTGATGTCCTGTCTCTTTAAACATTCTATCAAGTTCTGCTTGCATCTTCTCCCATATGGCATACCCATAAGGTTTTATTACCATACAGCCTCTAACTCCTGAATTCTCAGCTAAATCGGCCTTAACAACCAACTCATTGTACCATTTTGAATAATCTTCTGCTCTTGTCGTAAGGTTTTTGCTCATATTGAATCGTTTGGCATAAAATTTGTTTATATATAATTTAACTAAATAATTACGCAAAACTAACTATTTTTGTATTGTCCAACAATAAAATAATCTACCGAAATGAAAACAAACGCAAATATCACCCAGAAAACATCACTTTATTTTTTAATTGGTTTTTTGAGTTTGCTGATAACCTCTTGTGGCTCTTACCAAAACAGTTCTTACTATGAGAACGATGGTATTTATGGCACAAACGGAGATAAAATTGTTACAAAAGGAACTCAAGCCAATTCAGCCTCTGTTCAGTACAAAGAATATTTTGGTTCTTTACAAAGTACTGACCAATCATCTGGAGAGATTTTTACAGACATCAACAATTACAACAACAATAAGAGTATTGCAAATGACAGTATTCAATCTCCAACTGCCGGTTATGCTGGTTGGGGAGGCGGATCACAACAAACAGTAGTTACAGTTTATCCTGACTCTTATTGGTCTGTTGGTTTTGGATTTGGATTTGGATACCCTTATTACGGTTACGGATATGGCTGGGGCTATCCATATTATGGTTGGGGCTACCCTTACTACGGCTGGGGTTACCCATATTATGGCTACGGCTACCCATATTACGGTTACGGATATCCTCATTATGGATATGGTTGTGGCTATGCTACCCCGTACGCATATAATTACAATTATAGTCGTAGAGGTTCTTCTTATGCTGGTACTTACAACAACACTACCTATGGCAGAAATTATAGTGCCAGAAATAGCACTTATAGTAGAAACAGCTATACTAATTCTAATTACACTAGAACATCACCTACATTCACTAATAGAAATAGCAACAACAATTACACTAACTCTAATTACAATAGAAATAGTGGCACATATACCAGAAGTTATTCTCAAGGACAATCCAGAGACAACTACAATCAATACAATAGAATGAACTCAGGTCAGAACTATCAACGATCTTCAAGCAACTATACACCAAGCAACAATACATACAGAAGTAGCGGCGGCGGTATGTCTAGTGGAGGTGGATATAGATCATCCGGAGGTGGTGGAATGTCAGGCGGAGGAGGAAGAATGTCCGGAGGTGGCGGAGGAGGAAGACGCTAATATTGTATTAAAGATTAACTAACCCAAAGCTCAACCAAATGAAAAAAAACTTATTGTTATTTGTAATCGGATTATCATTTAGCATGGCTCAATCCCAAGAAATTACGGACGCCATTCGATATAGTCAACCCGATTTACATGGAACTGCTCGCTTTACCTCTATGAGTGGTGCTTTTGGAGCGCTCGGTGGTGATTTATCTGCAATAAATGTAAATCCGGCAGGTTCTGCTGTTTTTACAAACAATCAATTTGCCTTTACAATGGGCAATTATGACACAAAAAACAATTCTAATTATTTTGGCACTACCACTTCGGCAAGTAAGAACACTTTTGATCTTAATCAAGCTGGAGGTGTTTTTGTTTTTAAAGACAGAAATCCAAATAGCGATTGGAAAAAATTTAGTATGGCTATCAATTATGAGAACACGAATAATTATGACAACTATTTATTCTCTGCCGGAAGAAGCCCAATCAATTCGGTTGCCAATTATTTTTTAAGTTACGCCAATGGAGTTCCATTAAGCTTATTACAGGATTCTAATTATGCCAGTCTAAACCACGGAGCGCAACAAGCTTTTCTTGGCTATCAAGGCTACATTATAAATCCCGTAACAGAAACTCCCAACAATTCACAATACACTTCTAATGTTCGCCCAGGCGGAAATTACTACCAAGAGAACAGTCTTTACTCTAATGGATATAACGGAAAACTGATTTTTAACGCTGGTCTTCAATACAGAGACAAAATTTATTTTGGGGTCAACTTAAACTCTCATTTTACAGATTATGTTCAAAGTACTAAATTCTATGAGTTAAACAACAACCCATTAGACTTGAGTTACAAAGTTAAAAGTTTGAATTTCTCAAACGATCTTCACACCTATGGTGCCGGTTTTTCATTTCAAATAGGTGCTATTGCAAAAATAACCAACGAGATACGCTTAGGTTTTGCTTACGAATCTCCAACATGGTATAATTTGAAGGATGAATTCTCCCAAAGATTATCTTCTACCAGTAGTAACACAGTAGAGACACTTCCTCCAGATGTAGTCGATCCTTTAGTAATTAATTATTACGCTCCCTATGATTTACGCACTCCAGGAAGTTTGACCGGAAGTATTGCTTATGTTTTTGGAAAATTCGGCTTAATAAGTCTTGATTACAAATACAAAGATTATAGCTGCACCCAATTTAGTCCAGAAAACGATCCTTATTTTAGAGGAATAAACAACGCTATGAAAAACTCTCTTGGCAGCAGTAATGAAGTAAGAGTTGGAGCCGAATATAAAATTCATAATTTCAGACTAAGAGGCGGATACCGTTTTGAAGGAAGCCCCTATAATGATTCTTCTACCGTAGGCGATTTAAATAGCTTTTCAGGTGGCTTAGGTTATAGTTTTGGAGCCATAAAACTTGATTTTGCTTACGCCTACGCCCACAGCAGCTCTCAACAACAATTCTTCACACAAGGATTTACTGAAAGCGCTCACATTGATACCTACAAAAACAATTTTACTATGACTTTGTTATTTGAAATGTAAAATATAAACATCTTTGCATCGAAAAACCACTTTTGATATGTTTCAAAAGTGGTTTTCGTTTTTTAGCATAAAAAAGAATTAAGTAAAACAGCTTTTGACTTCCATAAAAACAGAGCGATTTTAATCAACTAATCTCTAAAGCTTCATCCAAGTTATTTGATTCAATCTCTTCGTTATGAAAAACTAAACACCTAAATATAGCCCCGATGGTCGCGGCATCCTTTTCTTTTTCCTTTAAAAAAGAAAAGATACAGCAAACAGCGGGAGAAATGCCCTTGAACAATCCAAAAACTGTGCTCAAAAATCATTTTGCACAAACTAAGCAGTCATTTTGAAACAGAAACTGGCAGGGTTTGCCCAAAAAATTGTAATTTTGCAAAATTCCTAAATTATCCGGAATATAATACTATGAGAACGAAGTCTTTAAAAAAGAACAAAATCAATGTGATCACTCTAGGGTGTTCAAAAAATGTGTATGACAGTGAAGTGTTAATGGGGCAACTCCGTGCAAGCGGAAAAGAAGTTACCCATGAAGCCAAGGCTGAAGATGAGGGGAATATTATCGTGATTAATACTTGCGGATTTATTGATAATGCCAAAGCTGAATCAGTAAATATGATTTTGGAATATGCTGATAAAAAAGACAAAGGACTTGTAGACAAAGTTTTTGTTACAGGTTGTTTGTCTGAAAGATACAGACCGGATTTAGAAAAAGAAATCCCAAATGTGGATCAATACTTTGGAACTACCGAATTACCAGCTTTATTAAAAGCTTTAGGTGCTGATTATAAGCATGAATTATTAGGAGAACGTTTGACTACTACTCCAAAAAACTATGCTTATTTAAAAATTTCTGAAGGTTGCGACAGACCATGTAGTTTTTGTGCTATTCCGTTAATGAGAGGAAAAAATGTTTCTCAAACCATTGAAAAACTGGTTAAGGAAGCCGAAGGATTGGCTAAAGACGGAGTAAAAGAATTGATTTTGATTGCACAAGACTTAACTTATTATGGTCTTGATTTATATAAAAAACGTGCGTTAGGTGAATTACTGGAAGCTTTGGTAAAAGTAGAAGGTATTGAGTGGATTCGTTTACACTACGCTTTCCCTACCGGTTTCCCAATGGACGTTCTTGAAATAATGAAACGCGAACCTAAGATTTGTAATTATATTGATATTCCGTTGCAACACATATCGGATTCTATTTTAAAATCGATGCGTCGCGGAACTACTCAGGAAAAAACAACACAATTATTAAAAGACTTTAGAGCTGCAGTTCCTGGAATGGCTATTCGTACAACTTTGATTGTTGGGTATCCTGGAGAAACGGAGGAAGATTTTAATATTTTGAAAGATTTTGTTCAAGAAATGAAATTTGACCGAATGGGTTGTTTTGCTTATTCACATGAAGAAAACACACATGCTTATTTATTGGAAGATGATGTTCCAGACGATGTAAAACAAGCTCGTGCCAATGAAATAATGGAATTACAATCACAGATTTCATGGGATTTGAATCAGGAAAAAGTAGGACAAACTTTTAGATGCATCATTGACAGAAAAGAAGGCGGCCATTTTGTGGGTAGAACTGAATTTGACAGCCCAGATGTAGATAATGAAGTTTTAATAGACGCTACAAAACATTATGTAAAAACAGGTGAGTTTGTAATGATCAAAATTATTGAAGCTACTGAATTTGATTTATACGGAGAACCTGTTTAGATCTTAAATTTAATTTTTCACGATATATGATTTCAAAAACTTTTAAAACAGTACTTTTTGTGGCATTTTTATTTTTGTCCACAAACACTATTACCGCACAATACGGAAATGGGTATGGTGGGAACGGATATGGTGGAAATGGATACGGCGGGTATAGAAATAGTACTCCAAACCAGATGAGTCAATTGAGTCAAACTCCTACCCAATATACCCCAAAAGAAGTTCCAGCAGAAGTAACTGCTGCTAAGATTGTAGAATACTATAAAAAAGAGCTTAGTTTAGATGCGCTTCAAGAAGTGGTTATCACAAATATTTATACCAAATCGCTAAAAAAACAAGATGTTTTGATAAAAAAAGAAATAAGCGACGAGGATAAAACAAAGGAATTTAAAGTTCTTAGTGAAATGACCGACTTAGAAGTAATGGAGGTTCTAAACAAAGACCAAAAAGCTAAATACAAAATCTTGAGTGAAGACCGAAAAAATAAAATAGAATCTAGAAAACACTGATAAAAAACTTTTGAGGTTTTAAAAAATCCAGTTCTATATATGAAAACAAACTTTTACTATTTTATTTTTTTAGCTGTTATAGTTGCATCATGCTCCACTAATCCTTACAAGAAAAGTGAAAAGGTCTATGACACCCAAATGAATTCTTTAAAAGAAACCATTTCAAAAAAAGAAGCTGTACCCTTAACAAATGAACCTGCCGTAATTATTGATAGTATTGCTTATCGCTATAAAAATCAACTGCTGAATTATAAAGATACTCTTTCTAAAACCGATAGTAATATTTTACCAAACGGCATTGTATCAGAATGGGTTGGTACCGTAAATTTTAATTTAAGGAAACCTAATTTTATTATTATCCACCATACAGCCCAAGATTCGCTTCAAAAAACATTACGAACTTTTACCTCACTAAAGACAAAAGTAAGTGCTCATTATGTAATCTCAAGAGATGGTAAAGTAGTGCATATGCTCAATGATTATCTAAGAGCATGGCACGCAGGCAATAGTTCTTGGGGCAAAAACACAGATATTAACTCTTCTTCTTTAGGGATTGAATTAGACAATAATGGTTCCGAAGCATTTTCTGACACACAAATCAATAGTTTGTTGGCTCTTTTGACTAAATTAAAAAAAGACTACAACATTCCTACTCAAAACATTATTGGTCATTCAGACATTGCTCCTACTAGAAAAGTAGATCCAAGTGCATTATTTCCATGGAAACTTCTTGCTGCAAATGGTTTTGGTCTTTGGCCTGATGAGGAATTACCTTGCCCACCTGAGGATTTCAATGCAGAACAAGGCTTACAGGTAATTGGTTATAACACAAAAAACCTTTCGGCTGCCATTACTGCTTTCAAACTTCACTTCATTCAAACTGAAGTCAATAATGTTTTGGACGAAAAAACAATCAGTACCATATACTCGATTTACAAAAAATAAAATTTTCATTTAATCTATAAAAAGCTTTTTGATCAATTCAAAAAGCTTTTTTTTAATCTGAATCACATCTTTCTATCAATAGATCACTGCTAAAGAAAGGAAAAATTAAGAATAGCATCCTTTGCAAATCTATCTCTTTTTCATACTTTATTAAAAAAGATTATTTTTACATAGATTTAATCCATTATTAGTATTTATTAAACTGTTCCGCTTTTTATTAGACAAATGTTTCCTTAGAAATCTGGAATCCCTCAAGTCTTTCTAAATTAATTAATACAGTTTTATAATAAAGCTTAATGGTGTTCCTGATTTAAATTTAAATAACCAGCAGATAAAAAACCATTTCACTGAGTTTTATCCAAAGACAATGAACAAATCAAAAATATGGTTATCCTCTCCCCATATGGGAGGCACTGAACTCGAATACATACAAGATGCTTTCGACACAAACTGGATTGCCCCTATTGGAGCAAATATTACCGAATTTGAACATGACTTGGAAAAATATTTATCTCAAAATATTTATGTTACTGCATTAAACTCAGCAACTTCTGCCATTCATCTGGGTTTAATTCTCCTAAACGTAAAAAAAGACGATGTTGTCATTTGCCAATCACTAACATTCACTGCATCAGCAAATCCTATTCTTTATCTAGGAGCAACTCCCATTTTTATTGACAGCGAACCGGAAACCTGGAATCTTTGTCCCATTGCTTTAGAAGAAGCCATTCTAGACACTATTTCTAAAGGAAAAATACCAAAAGCAATAATTACTGTACACTTATACGGTGTTCCCTATAAAATTGACGAAATAAGAACCATTGCCGATAAATACAAAATCCCAATTTTGGAAGATAGTGCCGAGGCCTTGGGAAGTAGCTACAAAGGACAAAAATGTGGTACTTTTGGAGATGTTGGCGTTTTTTCATTCAATGGAAACAAAATCATAACCACTTCAGGAGGTGGAGCTATTGTCACCTCAAATTATCAATTAAAGAAAAAAGCGCAATTTCTGGCGTCACAATCAAAAGATGAAGCTCCTCATTATCAACACAGCGAATTAGGATACAACTATCAAATGAGTAATATTTGTGCTGGTATCGGACGAGGACAAATGAAAGTATTGAATCAACATATTGCTTTAAGAAGAGCGATGCATGATTTTTATGTTTCGCTTTTTGAAAATATTCCCGGAATCGCTGTTTTCTCTACAACAAATCCAGACAGCTTCTCTAATTATTGGTTGACATCTATTCTTGTAAATCCTGATGAAACCAAAAACGGAATCGATCGGGAAACCATACGATTGGCATTATTGGATTCTGATATAGAATGCAGACCTTTATGGAAACCCATGCACCTGCAACCACTTTATGAAAACTATCCATTTTATGGAAATAAAGTTGCCGAAACATTGTTTGAGAGAGGACTTAGTTTGCCTTCAGGCTCCAATCTGACTGACTCTGACAGAGATCGTATACAAACCATTTTATTAAAACTATTGTCCTAAATAAAATTTATATTCTTTAAAAAACAAATATTTTAAGGTATTTTAGAACAAAAAAGCTGTCAAAACCATTACGGATCCTGACAGCAAAAAAGTGATCACTCCTAAACTTAGAATGTATAAGTAACAGCCGCCAAAGCGTATTTATTTACTCCTTTTAATGCGCCATCTTTGTCTTCAAAAATATCATTTGAAGCAGAGTCTATTCTAAATTCAGGTATAATCGTTAAGTTCCCCAATTTATAATTCAAGGATAACGTATTACCAATTATAGAATAACCGGCTAGAACTCCAATTGAAGCAGCAGCCTCCTTAGAATTCATATACTCCAACCTATAGGCCAATAATAGAGCAGGATTGAATGTATAAGTAGGATATAAAACCAATGAAAACCATTTCCCATCTAAATTACTATCAACACTATTATTAGTAATAGCATATGTCCCATTGAAACCAATAGTAAATTTATCTCCTAATTTTTTGGACCCAACAAAATCAAACTGAGTTTTATCTTCATCCGAAGGTGCTATAACTTTACCATCTTCATCTCTTATAGGACTTCCGTTAGAAACACCAGAAGATACGTTAAGATAAACGCTTCCAGTTTCACCAGCATAAGCCATTTGCCCAATGAAGGTTTTTGCATTTGTACCTGTTTCCATAGTCGATTTAAAATCAGTAGGATTCGTAATTCCTGCCATAAAACTAAACTTCCCCAAAGTATATTGCCCTTTTATTCCAGTATTAAAAAATGGTCCGTAAGTAAAAGCATAAGACATACTGTAGTTCTTATTATCAACAGCGTCTAGCAACTCATAGCCAATATGAGTTCCAAATGTACCTGCAGTGACTTTAAAACTATCTGAAATATCATAAGCAAATATCAATTGTTTAATCATAAATGAATATTGATTATCATTATAAGTAAACTCTTTCGCTCTGCTTCCAAATCCTAAATCTACAAAAACCGAAGCTTTTTTCCATTTATGGGAACCTTCTAAAGAGACCATTCCTAATTCAAAAGAATTATCCGCATTAGTAAAACTAGTATACCCATTTGAGATTCCTGAAAAATCATATTTATAATATGCATCTGCAGACCCTCCAAATGTGGTTGCCGGACATGTTGTTGACACTTCTGATTCCTGTGCAAAAGCCATACTTGTTATTAGCATTAATCCTATAATTTTCACTCCTTTTTTCATGCGTAATTGGTTTTTAATTAGTAGTTAAATTACTCTTTATTAATTGGTTTTGGTTATTCATTGGAGTGAAATTATTAACTTTTCGTTCACATAAAAGTTTTTTTTGAATTTTTAGAGAAGAATTATCGATATCTAAATATCACCAAAAAATAATATGCATTTTCTTTTTTTCGATGCTTATTTTACAAATTCAATAATCAGTATTTTTTACAAATACCCCATTAAATTTTTACGCAAAAACCAAACTTGAAACAAAAAACACAAGAAAATCATCAATAAACAATACAGAATAAAAAAGCACCCATAAATAAAACAGGGGTATTTGTTTTAAATAAAAAATATAAAGAACAAGAAAAACACTTTTCCAGCACAGAACAATACACAAACACTATACTCCAAAAAGACATAAAACAGCTCAAAAACCTCATATACCGTCTTGTATCCATTTGTTAGTCCTGTCTTTTATAATTAAATTTGAGATATAGAAAACAGCCTATTTAAAAAGTTAGATTTATAAATAAAACTGCTTTTATAATTTTTTACAACTTTGTCTTTTTCAAATGTAAAAAGAGCGATACAACTGCAAAAACTTATAAATTATAAAAAAATGAAAAACATATTAACCCTAATAATTGCATTAGCTACTGTCCAAATTTTTGCGCAAACACATGAAATCATTAAGCATAATGGCGAAAAATTAGACATAAACTTTATAAAAATTGAAAACAATCTCATTTACTATTCACTACCCTCCAGTACTGAAGAGAAAAAAATAAGCAAATACGCAGTAGCTCAACTAAATGATAAATCAAAAAATAATTCACAGACTATATCTGAAAAAATCTATTTGACAAAGAAATCAGACTATAAAAAGGTGATTATACTAAAAGAATCAGAAACCGTTGGTCTAAAAAAGTCTAATGACCTGAGTAGTTTTTGGGGTAAAATAAAAGGTCAATCAAGAATAGCATTATTAGAAATGGGAGAAAAACGACTAAAAGAAAATGCTGCGCTAAAAGGCGAGCCATTTATAGTAATACTATCGAACAAGGCTGATGACTTAAGAGCAATCACTTTTACCTACTAAAAGTTACTAATCATTTTTGGATACAATATTTATCTTGCATCAAAAAGCTCACACAAAATAAAACTAAAAAAACAGTAGTAAATAAGCACTTACT
Source organism: Flavobacterium aestivum (assembly GCF_026870175.2). Lineage (NCBI taxonomy): Bacteria > Pseudomonadati > Bacteroidota > Flavobacteriia > Flavobacteriales > Flavobacteriaceae > Flavobacterium > Flavobacterium aestivum. The sequence goes on from NZ_CP113977.2 coordinate 4,084,375, forward strand.
ACTGTTTTTTTTTAAAGTTCAAACTCTCGTTTTAAGTTAAATTTGATTCTTTATCAAAGCATCATTACTCAATGATTATGGACTTCATATTCATAAATTCCTTTATTCCTACCTCAGATAATTCTCTACCATAACCTGATTTCTTTATTCCACCAAAAGGAATTCGGGAATCTGATCGCACCAAAGAATTGACAAAAACATTGCCAGCTTCGATCTTTCTGGCCAATTTATATGCGTTCTCCCTATCCTCTGTCCATATTGACGAAGCCAAACCATATCTATGATTATTGGCAATAGCAATAGCATCATTTTCATCTTTAGCCCTAATAATTGTAGCCAGTGGACCGAAGGTTTCTTCTTGAAAAGCTATATTATTTGAATCCACAAAATCTATTAACGTAGGCTGAAAATTGCAATGATCTCGCTCCCCTCCTACTATCACTTTTGCACCTTGTTTCAAGGAACGTTCTAATTGAAAGCTTAACTTTTCAGCCAGATCAATTCGCGCCAATGGCCCCATATGAATTCCCTCTTGTAACGGATTTCCCTGTTGTAGCGCAGCTACTTTATTCATAAAAAGAGCTACAAACTCATCAGCTACTTTTTCGGTAACGATAAAACGCTTGGCACAAATACAAGCCTGACCAGCATTGAGCATTCTGGATTGTGTGGCTATTGTAACTGCTTTTTCTAAATCAGCATCATTCAAAACAATAAAAGCATCTGACCCTCCTAATTCTAAAACTGATTTTTTGATATGTTTACCTGCTAATGACGCAACTGATGAACCAGCCATTTCGCTACCCGTTATAGTAACTCCATGAACGATATCACTTGCTATCACACTTTCTACTTGTGGAATATCAATGGTTATTTGCTGAAAAACACCTTCTGGAAAACCAGCTTCCAAAAATGCATTTTCGATGGCTTTGGCACAACCAATTACATTGGGTGCGTGTTTTAAAAGTGTCACATTTCCAGCCATAATTGCTAGTGCGGCATAACGCAGCACTTGCCAAAAAGGATAATTCCAAGGCATAATAGCAAATACAGCTCCCATCGGATCGTAAACCGACATACTTTTAAAAGGTGTATCATACTGAACCTCTTTAAGCATTTTCTCTGCATGCTCTGCATAGAAATCACAATTCCCTGCTGATTTTTCTACTTCGGCAATTCCTTCTCGGAGAACTTTACCCATTTCATTAGTAATGAGCATTCCTAATTCATTTTTATTGACTCGCAGAATATTTGCCAACTTTTTCATTTTATCGGACCTCTCTTGAAAACTCGTCGTACGCCAGTTTTTAAAAGCAGATTCCGATAGTTGCAATTTCTGAGTCAATTGAGCGTTCGTTAATACTTCATGCTCAGCAATAACAGCTTGTGTAAATGGATTTATAGACTTAAATATCATTTTCCTTTAATTTTATATTCTCTTCCAACTTCATCTCAAAGATGATAGAAATACATCTAGAATTCCCTCGAGTTACAATAATCAATGTGATTAAGTATAATTAAACAACTGAATTTATCGCCGCTCGTTTTACTTACTTGACAATTTTGCCAACTCCAAATCTGGTTGTGAAATTTTATAAATCTTCATATACATATTTGTTTTAGTATCAAAAACACCTTCTAAAACATGTATTTTTTCTCCAATTAAATTATTCAAATGTTCCATATCCCGACACATTACATTCGCTTCAATATCAAAATCACCAGAAACCGATGCTAGAAAACTAACTTCAGGTAATTTTGACAATTCCTCAAAAATAGAATTCATGAACGTTTTAGGCTTGACCGAAATCAAAATACTGGCATACGCATTAAAACCAATTTTATTCGGATCAATTCTTCCAATAATTTTCAAAGTCCCATCCTCAACCAAATTGATATATCGATGCCTAATGGTACTTACAGCAACATTAATCTCTTTTGAAATTTCTGTAAATGACATTCTACCATCTTTTTGAAGCAATGTCAAAATTTGAAAATCTAATTCATCATCTAATACACTCATATATAGCAGCTTATTTTTGTAAAGATTACACAACAAATCAAATGTAATTAATTTATTTACAATAAAAAACAACTATTTTGTTTTATTTTTAAAAAGCAAACTTCTTTTTTGCAATTTATTCTACTCTTGTTTTTATTACAAAAGTTTATGTTTTATGAATCAACTCTCTTTAAAACTCTTGAGATTGCAAATAAATCAACAGACAATCCTTTATTTCACAAATCCTATAATGCTTTTATTACCAACAAAATACGTTATGCTTTTATATATTTTGTATTTTTAGAAAAACATAAAACCAAAAAAAATGCTATTTAACGAAGTAAAAAACTTTATAAACGGGGAATTCAAATCTGGAAGTTCAACAAAAACACATTCCGTTATCTCTCCGCTAGACGGCAAAGAATTAGCAACATTCAAAGAATCTACAATGGAAGATTTGAATGAAATTATAATAGCCGCGCAAAAAGCTCAAAAAGCTTGGCAAAAAATCACTCTAAAAGACAGAGTTCAAATCTTCTACAAATACAAACAATTATTAGAAAAAAACAGTGAAGAACTAACCGAAATCATTCATCTTGAAAACGGAAAAATTCTTAGCGAAGCTAAAGCCGAGGTTGACAAAGCCATAGAATTGACCGAATTTGCCTGTTCCTTGCCACAATTCATCAATGGCGAAAATATGGAGGTTAGCAAAGGTGTTTTTTGTTCCTCTACAAAAGTTCCTTTAGGAATTGTAGCCTCTATTGTACCTTTTAATTTTCCGATTATGGTACCGCATTGGACTATTGTAAACGCAATAGCTCTTGGAAATGCTTTTATTCTAAAACCTTCTGAAGCAGTACCAATAAGCAGTCAATATACAGCCAAACTCTTAAAAGAAGCTGGACTTCCTGACGGATTATTCAGCATTATAAATGGCACACAAACTACGGTAGAAAACATTTGTGACCATCCGGAAATTCAGGCAATCACTTTCGTAGGCTCTACCAAAGTAGCCAAAATTGTGTACCAAAGAGCCAGCAATAACCTAAAGCAAGTACTGGCACTTGGAGGTGCAAAAAATCATATCCTATTATTACCTGATGCCCATCCTGAAATGGCATCCTCTAATATTGCTGCCTCAATGAGTGGCTGTGCAGGACAAAGATGTATGGCTGCATCGACCTTAATAGCCGTAGGAAATTGTGACGCTACACTAAATAGATTGATAACTGATGCCCAAAAAATTCAATGCGGAACTACGTTAGGTTCCGTTATTTCTAAAGCTGCCAAAGACAGAATTGAATCCTATATTACTGAAGCCGAACAACAAGGCGCCAAAATTATTTTAGACGGCCGTAACACTATTGTTCCCGGAAAAGAAAATGGGTATTATGTTGGTCCTACTCTAATTGACTATGCTACAGCCGATATGAAAATTGCTAAAGAAGAAATTTTTGGCCCCGTTCTAACCATTGTTCGTGTAAACACTATTGATGAAGCATTGGCAATAGAAAACGCTAATCCGTACGGAAATGCTTGTTCTGTCTTTACGCAAAGCGGTGGTTTGGCTAATTACGTTACCGAACATGCCTCGGCAGGAATGTGTGGTGTAAACATTGGTGTTCCAGTTCCTAGAGAGCCTTTCGGCTTTGGAGGATGGAATCAATCCCATTTTGGCTCTGGCGATATTACAGGAAAAAGCGCTATCAACTTTTTTACCAAAGAAAAGAAAACCACTACCAAATGGAATCCAGAAGCGAGAATCAACTGGATGAGTTAATGATTCTAATTTTAAAATATTTATCTTAAAAACATCATGGCTATTTATATAAATTAAAAAATAAGTTCTCATTGATGTCTTGTAAGAATTTTTATTTTAATATTTAGTCCAAAAGCCAATCTGAATAGTTATAGATTTTTTTTGTAACTTTAGACAACTAACCATTAAAAACCAACTGATTATGATACGTAAAGCCACTATAAAGGACTTAGATCAATTGACTAATTTATTTGATCAATATGTAGTTTTTTATATGAAACCATCCAATTATGAAAAACACAAAGAATATCTAAAGGAAAGAATAGAAAATAATGAAGCTACTATTTTCATCGCTTGCGACGAAGCCAATGCTGATAAAATAGTTGGCTTTGCACTTATTTACGTTACTTTTTCTTCGTTGGCTCTCAATAGAATTTTGATTTTAAATGATCTTTTTGTTGATGACTCCGTTCGAAAAAACGGAATTGGCGAAAAACTAATTCAAAAAACAGTTGAGTTCGCGAAAGAATTAGGTTCTAATATCATACGATTACGAACCGCAAAAAACAATACTGCCGCCCAAGGTTTATACAACAAAATGGGCTTTGTAAGAGAAGACTACCTCTATAGTTACGACCTTACCGTTAACTAATTACTAACTACAACTGATTAGATAAAAATGTTAAGCAAAGAACAAATCATAAGTGACAGCAAAGAATTCAGTTTATTTTCATGGTCCGCACAAGCCAATATAAACCCCATAGCGATAGAAAAAGCCAAAGGGGTTTATTTATATGACTACGATGGTAACAAGATAATCGATTTTTCGTCAGGATTAATGTCTGTAAATATTGGGCATGGCGATCAAAGAGTTACCGCAGCAGTGGTTGAACAAATGCAAAAAGTAAGTTATGTAACACCAACCTGCACCACCGAAATAAGAGCCAAACTGTCCAAAAAATTGTCTGAAATATGCCCTGGTGATTTGAATAAAGCTTTCTTTACATTATGCGGCACCTCATCTGTAGATAATGCCATAAAACTGGCAAGATTATATACTGGGAGACATAAAATCATTGGGAGATACAGAGCTTTTCATGGAGGCTCCATAGGCGGAATGTCTGTAGGTGGAGATCCACGAAAACTAGCCAATGATACTCAACAAATGCCCAACGCGGTACTTTTAGATGACCCCTACTATTTCTTTGGAATGAAAGGGCTAGATGAGGCTACAAAATTGAGTTTAAGCTTAGAATATGTAGAAAGAATAATCCATTTTGAAGGAAAGACAAATATTGCAGCATTCATTTTTGAAGGCGAAAGCGGTTCTTCGGGCTGTTTGCATTATCCAAAAGGATATCTAAAAGGAATAAAGGCTCTTTGCGAAAAATATGATATCCTTTTTATTGCAGATGAAGTAATGAGCGGATTTGGAAGAACCGGAAAATGGTTCGGATTTGAAAACCATGATATTATTCCCGATATGATTTGTATGGCCAAAGGATTAACATCATCTTATCTCCCTTTGGGCTGTTTGATGGTTTCCGATAAAATAGCCGCAAAATTCGACAATACTCCAATGATGATCGGACTTACTTACAATGCCCACCCAGTAGCTTTGGCAGCAGCATTAGCAGTAATAAACATTTATGAAAGTGATAATTTAATAGCAAACACTCAAAAAATGGGTGCTTATCTAGAGTCACAAATAGAAGCAATGCGCGCAAAGCATCCAAGTATGGGTGCTTTTAGGAACACTGGTCTGTTGGGATGTCTTGATGTTTTAAAAAATAAAACTACTGGCGAGCTAATTGCTCCCTATAACGCCAGTGGTGAAGACCTAAAGATAACAAACCTTATTGCGGCCAAATTGAGAGCTTTGGGATTATATACTTTTGTACGTTGGGGCTACATTTTTATAGCTCCTCCATTATGCATTACTGAGTCTGAGATAGACGAAGGTTTGGCTATTATTTCTGAAGCTCTGAAAATAGCTGATGAACATTTAGTATAGAAAAAACACTCCTACCAATTCGCTAAATTATTTTTAAAATTATTTTCTATTGCAATTTTTTCAAAGTCATCATTTTCAACTTTCAGTTTACTTCTAAAATAAAAATTGATAAAATCAGATTTAGATAACTTAATTATATCTTCAAAATTTACAACAGAATCTGTAATAGCTATTTTGTTTAAATTATTTAGTTTAAAAATTGCTTGAATATCCTTTAACTTTTTATTAGTTAACAATTGTACTTTAGTCACTTTGTTACTGAGTTCTGGAAATTTTTCTATGCTTGTATTGTTTATTATTATATTTTCTAAATGCATTAAATTAGATAGAAAAGAAAAATCTATGATTTTTTTGCAGTTAACAAGTTCAATATTAACGATGTTTGGGAATTTTTCAATTAATAAATTTTCGCTAATTAACTCTTTAGAAATTTTTAGATGTTTCAAATTTATATTTGCTTCAACTTTTGATAAGTCTAATTTTTCTATTGCCAATTTTTCAAGATTAAAATTCTCGAGTAATTTATATTTTTTACCATCACTTAAAGCTTCAATTTCAAATATTTTGATATTGCTGAATTTACTAATTACTTCAACATCTATATTTTTATTGTAATATCCAGATAGTTTAAAACTTACTAAATCAGTAATATTTTGCACATTTTTAATTTCTTCCAACTCTTTTGAAGAGTTGGATAAAATCACTAAATTACTGATATTACTTAAATAATTTAGAACATCTAAGTTCCTTATTAAAACATCTGTGCTTGCTTTATTTGAATCACAAACTAATACTAATTTTATTTCTTTTCCTGAAATATATTTATTTGCCTCTATTAATACCTGCTCTTGACAACCTTTTTCAATCGCAATAATTTTATCTTCTAAAATTTGATTTAACTTAGTTTTTAAATCATTTACTCCAATATTATCTATATTCATATTATTTATTATTTGCACCTTTTTATAGGCTTAAATTGTGACCCCATTAGAATCACTCCATTTTTTTATGCTTTTAAAATTCGTTCGATTTTCTCTAGTTCATCATTAGAAAACGATAGATTCTCCAAAGAATCAATATTATTATGCAATTGAGAAACAGAACTAGCTCCAATCAATACCGAAGTGACTCTACTGTCTTTTAGCAACCAAGCCAGAGCCATTTGTGCCAACGATTGATTTCTATCTTGGGCAATAGTATTTAGCTCAATACTTTTTTGAATTCTCAGTTCGGTAACCTCATCGGTTTTTAAATGTCCATTAGGATTTGAAGCTCTAGAATTTTCGGGTATTCCTTTTAAGTATTTGTCGGTTAAAAGTCCTTGTGCCAAAGGAGAAAAGGCTATGCAACCTACTCCCTTTTCTTCAAGAACGTCTAGCAATCCTTCTTCTGGTTGTCGAACAAACATCGAATATTTCACTTGATGAATCAAACAAGGTGTTCCCAATCGCTTCAAAATTTCGGTAGCTTCTCTGGTTTGTTCCGCATTGTAATTGGAAATCCCAGCATACAGTGCTTTTCCGCTTCGAACGGCATGATCTAATGCCATCATTGTTTCTTCCATTGGTGTTTCCGGGTCTGGACGATGCGAATAAAAAATATCTACATATTCCAAGTCCATTCGTTTTAAGCTTTGATCCAAACTCGACAATAAATACTTGCGGGAACCCCAGTCTCCATAAGGACCATTCCACATAGTATATCCAGCTTTGGTCGAAATTACGATTTCATCTCGAAGATTTCCCTGAAAATTATTTTTAATAATTTTTCCAAAATTAGTCTCTGCAGAACCCGGTACTGGCCCATAATTATTAGCTAAATCAAAATGAGTTATTCCTTTATCAAAAGCTGCTTTGGCAATATTTTCGGCATTTTCGAAAGAATCAACCGACCCAAAATTATGCCATAATCCTAAAGAAACTTGCGGTAATAACAATCCGCTTTTTCCACATCTGTTGTATTTCATTGTTCAAATTTTACAGTATTAAATCAATTAATTACTCCATACCTTTTAAGAATACAAAATGCTTTTTTTAGCAAATTCGTATTCAATACTAAAACTATTAAATGGTCATGATTCCAAAAATACAAATTTAAACAGAAAATGGCTATATTATTAATTATATCCTTTTGTAACTTTTTAAAAAGGTTATATAAACAAGAAACCACCTGAAGAGGTGGTTTCTTGTACATTTTTACAATTTAAAATTAACTTTTTGTACCAGTAGATGCCGCAACAACAGTTCCTTTTATAGTCAAAATTTTAGGAGTTGTATCATCATTAGTCGTTACGGATACTGTTTTGGTAAACGCTCCAGCATTAACAGCATTATATGTCGCTGTAACGGTACCTGTTTTCCCTGGAGCTATTGGAGTTTTTGTATAACTTGTAGCCGTACATCCGCAAGAACCTTGAACGTTTGTAACCAGAATAGCAGTTTTTCCTGTATTTTTAAATTCAAAAACTATAGGCTTGGGAGTATTTTGAGGAATATTGCCCACATCTATACTTTCACTTTTCCATACAATTGAAGAAGTTGTACTTACCTCTTTTTTCACTAGCGCATTTATTGGAGCGATAGCAGAAAATGACATTAATCCTAAACTTAATGCCAACATTGAAATTCTTATAATTTTCATAACTCGATTTTTTTTAATCTGCCCGAATTGTCAGGTTATTTCAGATTTTGGTTAATAGTTTGTTTTAATTAATCAATTCAAAATTAGATTAGAAAAACTCACCCCCTTGTTAAGCGGTTTCAAATGTTTGTTAACGACTTGTTAATACAAAAAAGGCAGCTAAATTTTGATTAATATTACAGTCTGAAATCCTATTCATATGAAATTAAACAAACTCAATAGTAGCATCATAATTGGATTAATTGCCATTATAGGTATTCTTGTGGCACAATTGCTTTGGACCAAAGAAGCCTTTACTATTGAAGAAAAAAAGTTTAGTCAAAAAACCCATATCGCTTTACTTGAAGTTGCCAAAAAATTATATAAAGGAACCAATCACGAGCTTCCAGGTAAAAATCCGGTTCGAAAAATTTCTAATGATTATTATATCGTCAATATTGACAATGATTTTGAACCCGAAATTTTAGAATTTTATCTAATATCGGAGTTCAAAAAAATGAATATCACCACGGATTTCGAATATGCTATGTACAATTGTCAAAGCGATGAGATGGTTTATGGCAATTATATCTCATTATCCGAAAAAACACAAACCAAACATTCTATACATTTTCCCAAACATAAAAATTTAATCTATTATTTTGCTATCCGATTTCCTAATGAAACCAGTTATTTGTTCAGTTCATTAAAATTCTGGTTTGTGCTTTTTATTGCTTTAATCGTCATTTTACTCGTTTATGTGTATTCTATTTTTACGCTTTTACAGCAAAAGAAATACTCTGATTTACAACGGGATTTTATTAACAATATGACTCATGAGTTCAAAACGCCACTATCCTCTATATTGATAGCTTCCAACTATCTCAGCAGGCAAAATCCAATCTTAGAAGACGAAAAACTGGAAAAGTATACTCATATTATTATCGATCAAAGCAACAAATTGAATCAGCATATTGAGAAAATTTTAACCATTGCAAAATCTGATACTGCTCCTTTGGTTTTAAACAAAAACCAATTGAACATTCAAGCTATTTTAGAATCAGTAATTGAGAACATTAAGCTAAAACACCCAGAAACCAAAATAGAAATTAATACCCGTTTACAATTGGCTACAATTGAAGCAGATGAATTTCATTTCTCTAATTTGGTTTATAACCTGCTTGATAACGCTATAAAATACTGCGAAAATAAACCCGAAATTAATATCGGTATTACAAAAGTGGGGAAACATCTGCGATTGGATTTTACAGATAATGGCATTGGCATCTCCTCTAAAAACATTCCTTTTATATTTGATAAATTTTATAGAGTTCCAAGTCAAAAAAGCAACGAGGTAAACGGCTTTGGATTGGGTTTGTATTATGTCAAAAAAATTTGTGATCTTCATCAATGGAAAATTTCTGTAAAATGCAATCCAGAAAAAGGTTGTACCTTTTCACTATTAATTCCGCAAAACTAAATGAGTACTGTTCAAATATTATATACCGAAGACGATGCAACTTTAGCATTTTTAACCAAAGATAATTTGGAACAAAATCACTATGAAGTAACCCATTGCGAAGATGGAAAAAACGGTTTTGAAGTTTTCAAAAAAGGCACTTTTGATATTTGCATTCTTGATATCATGATGCCCAAAATGGATGGTTTTGAACTGGCTACCGAAATCAGAAAACTTGATGCTGATATTCCTATTATTTTCCTTTCGGCAAAAACCTTAAAAGAAGACCGTATCAAAGGGCTTAGATTGGGTGCCGATGATTATCTCGTAAAGCCTTTTAGCATTGAAGAATTACTCCTCAAAATCGAAATCTTTTTGAGACGTTCCCGTAAAAATAATACGGTTGAAAAATCGATTTATGAAATTGGAAAATACCAATTCGATACCAAAAATTTTATCTTATTCAATGAAACAGAAAAAATAACTCTCACCCAACGTGAAGCAGATCTCTTAAAATTATTTCTGGACAATAAAAACGTAGTCTTAAAACGAGAACAAATCCTGACTTCTCTTTGGGGTGACGATGATTATTTTATGGGGCGCAGTCTTGATGTTTTTATTTCTCGCTTGCGCAAAATTTTAGTAAACGAAAAAGGAATTGCCATTGAGAATTTACACGGGATTGGGTTTCGGTTTACAGTAAATAAATAACTACTTTTATTGATTGTAAAAAATTACTCCAAGTATTAAAATCACAAAAGCAAAAATGCCTGACAAAAAAAGAATCTTAGCCATTATAGGAAGCACGAGAAAAAACTCAACTAACCTACAAATCGTAAAAGCAATATCAAAAATATTTTCAGAAGAAGCTCATTTTATAATTTTTGATACAATTGCAGACTTACCTCATTTCAATCCTGACTTAGATAATGACCAATTACCAGAATCAATTCATGCTTTTCGAGAAGAAATAAGAATTGCTGATGGTATCCTTATTTGCACTCCAGAATATGTGTTTAGCTTGCCTGGAAGTTTAAAGAATGCGTTAGAATGGATTGTTTCTACTACTTTATTTTCAAAAAAACCTGCTGCCTTGATAACGGCTTCGGCCTCGGGAGAAAAAGCCCAGGAAGAATTAAATCTCATAATGAAGACATTAGAGGCAAATTTTAATGACAGCACTACTCTTTTGATAAAAGGTGCCAGAGGCAAAACTGATGAAAATGGAGATATAAAAGAGGAAGAAACCAAGCAAAATCTAAAAAGCGTAATGACTCATTTTTTAGAATTACTATAATCTTTTGGTCTGAAATAACCCGATACTATTTTTTGAGATCACTTTATAAAAAAACTGTCTAAAATACTTTAGGCAGTCTTCTTTAAATATGATCAAATATATACTACTTAAGAAGTAGCTGATATAGCTTCAACTACTATCACCTGATTGCAAATGAAATACCCCCAGAAAACAGGATCTTTTTGACCTCTAACTCTTACATATAGAGCGAATTTTAAAGATAATGTCTCTTTACCTATTTTTTTAACGCTCGATTCATAAAACCAAAAATTTCTCTTTGCAAATACAGGTGGAAGTGGTGATTCTCCTATAGCAGCCTCAATAGAGATTTTATTGTAAACTTTAGATTTAAACTTTTTAAAAACATTAGCGCCTTTAACTTTCTTAATATCACATAGCAATACAGAATTATCCATGTTATTATATTCAGAAATAGCATTAAATCGAATAACATCTCCAACTTCTGCACTAAGCTTCAATTTAGTATTATTTTCACTACCCACAGTCCCATTTGGGGTTGAAACAGCTACATACATATAGTTATGATCTATAGCAATAGGACTATCAATATCTTGGCTAGGGTTTTCAAAATCATCTATTAATCTATCAGTATCAATAATAATTTCTACATTAATTATCTCATTTACTGAGTTAACAAAAAAAGCATTAGCTGCCCCGTAAATTTCTTTTGTTTTCATGTTTATTTATTTTAAAAATTTTTCAGCTCCATTAAAGACTTTTCAATTTTTGCTACTCTATTTTTATATCTACCTAATAAAAAAGAATAGCCATAACATAAAGAAGACTGTCCAAACCAATTTTTGGACAGTCTCTTATAACTAATAAAATCTATAAGTTTTCTTTATGAAATTAGAATTTCACAACAACTCTTGGATCCCAATAGAAATAACCATATAGAACTGGATTTTCTTGACCTCTTACTCTTGTGTATAATGCAAAACGAATATCAAAATCCTCTGTTCCTGCTTTAGCTATACTAGACTCATAAAACCAGAATTTAACATCTGCAAAAGTTGGAGGAAGTGGTGAAATACCTCCTGCAGCTTGAATAACTCTTTTAGTATACACTTTTGATGAAAACTCATTAAATACATCAGTACCAGCAAATTTTTTAATTTGATACATCAATACTGCATTATCCATGTTATTATATTCAGAAACAGCATTAAATCTCACAACGTCTCCAACTTCTGCTCTAAATTCTAGGTCAGCAGTTCCTTGACCTTTTATGCTTGCCAAAGTCGAAGCAACCATAAATTGGTAGCTATGATCCAAACCTGTTGGAGCATCTTTATTTTGGCTAGGTTTAATACCTTTTTTGTTCATATCACTGATTATTTTATCAGTATCAATGATGATTTGAACATTAATAATTTCGTTTGAAGAAGCTAATTCAGCTCCTACTTTTTCATTAAGATCTTGAGTTTTCATAAATTTAATTTTTTAAAATTTCCTACTCTATTAAAGGCTTTTCGGATTTCGCCAAGTGTGTTAATTATTTAAGGAAGCATTGTATTTTTTTACCTTTTCAACAAACTTCCTTATTGATAGCTACACAAAGTTTAAAAAGAACACCCAATTTTAAAAGAGTATAAATACTTGATTACAAACAAGGTAATACTACGTACACCTATATTTAACCAAAATTAAAAACTAAATTAGTCCTGTTTTTTACAATAATTTGAATGATATTACCAGCTCAAACCAAAAGCCAAAATGAGTATTCTTCATACAGAATTTAAAAAATACTATTATATTTTATTGGAAATATTTCACTTCTGTTGAAAACGAGTGAAACCAAATTGAGGAAATAATAAAACGGATTGTTATTAATCAAACTCTAAATCATAACAATCCTAAAAACAAAAAAACCAACAAAATCATTTGATGGTTTTTTGATAATAAGTATATGAAAATGGTATTTCTAGCATTATTTCTCGGCGAGTACAAAATTAACCTCAATTTCTACATTCTCTGACACTTTACTCTTCACGACACTTGGTATTTTTATATTAAAATCCTGAACCTTAACCGTAAAATTACAACTGGCGTTTATTTTTCCATCTTTTAAGACTAAAGACATTTTGGTTTTAATCTTTTTAGTGACTCCATGTACCGTTAAATCACCCTCTACATCATATTTTGCTTCATTAGTTAATTTGGAGGCATCAAAATTGATGATTTTCCCTTTGAAAGTCGCCTTTGGATATTGGCTAGATTCAATATAATTTTCATTAAAGTGTTCTTCCATCAAAGGAACCTTAAACTTAAAAGCTTTTACCAAAGCCAATGCGGCAAATTCCCCATTGGATTCATCAAGAATAGCAGAAACTGAATTATTTACTGCCGCTACTGGCTCAAAGGAAGGTACAGAAGCCTCAAATTTTATTTCTCCTGTACGCGTCATCATCTTTTGGGAGAAAATTACGTTTCCCACAAAAATGAACATTATTAAACATACTATCTTTTTCATCGCATAAAGATTATTTTTCTACAAATCCGTTAGTTACCCAAAGTTTTATCAAATCTATATTTGACTGTGGCAGTTTTCCTCCTTGTGGCATTCTTTCGCCACAGGATTCTGATTCAATTCTACAGACCAAATTATTGTTTAAACATGCACTTTTTACTCCTTCATAGGTTTCCAGATTAGGAAATTGATACGTACCATAATGACAGCTAATACAATTTACTGAAACAATTGGTTTTATATTCGCAACATAAGTGGGATTGCTCGTTTGCTCGCCTACTTCACTATAAGTGTTCGACTCACATGAAACGACCAGTGCACCGCATAATACAACCAGAAACATTTTTATTTTTCCCATCTGAATATCATATTAATTTTAAAAAACCCTGTACAAGTTAAATCCAAAATAAAGACTTCCTCCGTTCCACTTTCCGTTAACATTAGAGAACACATAAACATCATTCATAGTCTGACAATTGGAAAACAATAACTGAAAAATATGTCCACCCGTCTCAATATCCAATCCTACTGAAAGTAAATCATGATAAACAGTGTTTTCTGGTGCATCTATTCGGGCCGCATACTCTAAATTCACACTTAATCTTTTGGACAATTTGTATCTTCCTCCAGTTCCCAACACAAATTGATTCTTCCTTTCGGTAGTTGGATCATAGAGATTTTTATGAATAAAAATTGGTGCCAATTCAGCTGAAAATTTTCTGGAAAATTTTCTGGAAATCAGTAATTGGGTAGTATATGCCAAACGATTATAGAATTCTAATTTCGGATAAATATCTGTGCTCAAGTTTGTATTGATATCCATAGTGTTATAGCCCACAATCGTTACGGGAAACCCATTTTCTTCCTGACTTTTCAATCTATATTTCGCTGTTAACTCATAAATTTTATTATTCGTTTGTCTTGATGCACCAATTGACAACCAATTTGTCACCCCATATATTCCCCCTAATTTTGTGTATGCATCATCCAAACCAAAAAAATTATCCAACCCCTCAGTCAAATCACCAAATCGGTGTGAAATCAATACATACCATTCACCCTTAGCCGTCAATTTGGTCGATTGCATATTACAAATTTGTAACCCTTTGAAACCTGCAATTTCTACTTGTTTTTCTTTTGGTTTTATGGTATCTAATTGTTTTAACAACTCGTCTTGTGCAGAAGCCTGTTCAATCACCAAAAGTCCAAACACCAGGAATAAAAATAATTTTATGTTCATCTAATTTATTTTTTGATTACAAAACATTGATCCATTTTTAATTCACCCATCAAATCATCATAGCCAACAATTCTTCCTTTTATATTTACTATTTGACCGTTTTTGATTGACGAATCCAGATTACTGAAACTACAAATAATCACCTCATCCAGAATAACCTCTTTCTCGTTTGAAGCTGTGACTTTACCCTTTATCTCTACTGCTTTTTCGAGGTATTTTTTATTTGCCGCTTCGGTATTTGTGGTAAATTCCGACGCAATAGATACCGAAGTCACTGTGAAATTAGTCTCTTCTTTTTCAAGATTTCTTGCTCCTCCATGCATTACATAATTATAGGCAATCAAGCCAGTAAGACCAACTATTACAAGGATTAAAAGAATTATTTTGATTTTTTTATTCATCACTCTTCCTTTTTAATTGTAAAAATTTGAAGGATTTTGTCATTTTGACTTTATAATAAATGTATCGTGCAAAACTTTTTTTGATACACATTTAATTAGGCATTCCGTTCGCTATCCATTTATTGATTAAATCAATATTGGCTTGTGACAAACTTCCTCCTTTTGGCATCTTCAACGGATCACCAACCGGTTTTCCGATTCTTTCCTTTATATCAGAAGCTCTGGCACTAACCTGTTCATACGTTTGAAGTGGATGATCGCTATTTTCTCCGCCCGGACCATGACAGGAAACACAATTCCCATCAATTATTGCTTTAATATTTGCTGAATAAGTAGGATTGGTTACTGTTGTGCCACCACCTGTAGGAGGTGCTGTTGTATCTGATGGAGAATCATCTCCACCGCTACAGGACATTACTGATAGTGCTAAGACTAAAGCTGAACAGATTGTTTTTATTTTTCTCATGGTCAACTAATTTATAGATTAATAAAAGAAAAGATTTTCAACCCTAAGTCAAACAGCTCCCTTAACTCATCTATTATATTTTCACCCCACGGAAACTATTTAAAGTAATCAAAATACATACAAAGACATTTAACATAAAATTAATCAAATAATTCAAAACAAACCAAATTTTACAGCATTATAATAAAAGAAATAAACATATCACTATAAAATCCATTATATCTACAGAAAACCGGCTGAATGAAATATATGCTTTTTTGCATATATGAATAGTAAAATCTCATAAACAGAACTCACGAAAATTTAAACCAACCACTTTGATATTAACAAAAAAACCACCTTAATCAGGTGGTTCTTTAATCTATAAAATTTAGATAAACGCTTACAAAGGAATATTTCCGTGTTTTCTATTTGGGGTTACGCTTTCTTTGTTTTCAAGCATGCTAAAAGCTTTTATCAATTTGCGTCTCGTATCTTGCGGTAGAATTACCTCATCTACAAAACCACGTTGGGCTGCTGTATACGGATTAGCAAACAAATCAGCATATTCTGCCTCTTTTTCCAGAAGTTTAGCTTCGTGATCTTCAGCTTCGTTGATTTCTTTTTTAAAGATAATTTCTGAAGCACCTTTCGCTCCCATTACAGCAATCTCAGCTGTAGGCCAAGCAAAATTCATGTCGGCACCAATATGTTTGGAGTTCATTACATCATAAGCACCACCATAAGCTTTACGAGTAATTACTGTAACTCTTGGTACCGTTGCTTCACTTAAGGCGTAAAGTAATTTTGCTCCGTGTACAATGATTCCATTCCATTCTTGATCAGTTCCTGGCAAAAAGCCCGGTACATCTACCAATACCAACAACGGAATATTAAACGCATCACAAAAACGAGTAAAACGTGCCGCTTTTATTGAACTGTTTACATCTAGGCATCCTGCCAAAAACATAGGTTGGTTGGCTACAATTCCTATACTTCGACCTCCCAATCGGGCAAAGCCCACAATAATGTTTTCGGCATAATTTTTATGAATTTCAAAAAACGAATCCTCATCTATAATCCCACCTATCACGCTGTGCATGTCATAAGGTTTATTTGGATTATCCGGAATAATATTTGCTAATTGTTCGCGTATTTCATCCTTAAATTCATACGGCAATTTATGAGGAGTTTCTTTGTTGTTTTGAGGCAAATAACTCAATAATCGCTTAAGGTCTTCTAAACAAACCACATCATTTGTCGAAGTGCAATGTGCCACACCCGACTTTGTAGAATGCGTACTTGCTCCTCCCAATTCCTCTGATGTCACTGATTCATTCGTCACGGTTTTTACCACATTTGGTCCAGTAACAAACATGTAACTGGTGTCTTCAACCATCATTGTAAAATCCGTCATGGCTGGAGAATACACCGCTCCACCGGCGCAAGGCCCCATAATGGCAGATATTTGCGGAATCACACCACTGGCTTGTACGTTTCTAAAGAAAATATCTGCATAACCGCCTAATGAACGAACGCCTTCCTGAATACGCGCTCCACCGGAATCATTCAATCCAATCATTGGTGCGCCCATTTTTACAGCCATATCCATTACTTTACAGATTTTCTCAGCATGAGTTTCTGATAATGAACCTCCAAAAACCGTAAAATCCTGTGCGAAAATATAAACCAATCTTCCGTTGATGGTTCCGTAACCGGTAATAACTCCATCACCATAATACATTTCATTCTCCATTCCAAAATCAGTAGTTCGGTGGGTTACCAACATCCCGATTTCTTCAAAAGAACCTTCATCCATCAAATA
Source organism: Flavobacterium aestivum (assembly GCF_026870175.2). Taxonomy (NCBI): domain Bacteria; kingdom Pseudomonadati; phylum Bacteroidota; class Flavobacteriia; order Flavobacteriales; family Flavobacteriaceae; genus Flavobacterium; species Flavobacterium aestivum. The sequence continues at coordinate 4,101,930 of NZ_CP113977.2, forward strand.
ATTAATGCGCTCTCTTGCTGTCAGTTTTTTGTTCGAATGCTGTTTCGCAATACGTTTTGTTCCTCCACCCAAATGGGCTTCGGCAATTTTATCGTTTAATGTTTTTATTTTGTCTTGCATACTGTTTTTAACCGCTAAGTTTTAAGTAATACTTCCCTTTTTTGGCTAAAGCCAACTTATTTTTTTAAACCATTAAGAGATTAAGAAAATTAAGCTTTGTCTCTTTCTAAATGAAACTTAATTCCTTAATGGTTCAAATATTTTTAATTCGGTAAGCGTACGATTTTTTGATCTTCAAAATACTGTTTCAATGCTACCAAAGCAGCAATTTCAGCTTCTTGGGCCATTTGGTTTTTCAACACATCGGCATTGTAGAATTTCTTGACAAAATGCGTGTCGAATTTCCCCGAACAAAACGCCTCATGCTCAAAAACAAATTTCCCGAAAGCTAAAGTGGTTTGAACACCTTCTACCTGATAGTTTTCAATGGCTTTAATCATCAATTGAATAGCTTCTTCACGAGTTTGTCCGTAAGTGATTAATTTAGCTAACATTGGGTCATAATAAATCGGAATGTCCATTCCTTGCTCAAAACCATTATCTACACGAATCCCTTCACCAACAGGCAATTGGTAAACATCTAAATGACCTACACTCGGCAAAAAATCATTCAACGGATCTTCGGCATAGACACGTAATTCCAATGCATGACCTTTTATTTTTAAATCTTCTTGTTGAATTGTCAATGCTTCTCCCCTTGCCACTCGAATTTGTAATTCGACCAAATCAGTACCAGTAATTAATTCCGTAACTGGATGTTCTACCTGCAAACGGGTATTCATTTCAAGGAAATAGAAATTATTATTTTCGTCTAATAAAAACTCAACAGTTCCCGCTCCCAAGTAATCGCAGGATTTAGCCACCAAAACAGCTGCTTCTCCCATTTTTTTACGCAATTCCGGCGTCAAAACTGCCGAAGGTGCTTCTTCAACCACTTTTTGATGACGACGCTGAACACTGCACTCTCTTTCAAACAAATATAAAATGTTACCATGACTGTCTGCCATCACCTGAATTTCGATATGTCTTGGTGAAGCCACATACTTTTCGATAAAAACCGAACCATCGCCAAACGCAGCTACAGCTTCACTTATGGCACGATTCATTTGAGATTCAAAATCGGCTTCGTTTTCTACCACACGCATTCCTTTTCCACCACCTCCAGCCGAAGCTTTAATCAAGATAGGAAAACCAATTGTTGTAGCAGCTTGCTTTGCTTTTTCTATATCGGTAATAGCTTCATCAATACCGGGAACCATAGGAATATTATATTCTTTAACAGCATCTTTAGCTGCCAATTTACTTCCCATAATTTTTATGGCTTTTGACTTTGGACCTATAAAGATGAGATTATTTTTCTCTACTTCTTCTGCAAAATCAGCATTTTCACTCAGGAAACCATATCCAGGATGGATTGCGTCTGCGTTTAGCGCTTTGGCTACTTCTATAATTTTATTTCCTAACAAATACGACTGGTTAGAAGGTGCTTCCCCAATCCAAACAGCTTCATCAGCAAATTTTACGTGTGGTGCATTTCTATCGGCTGTAGAATATACTGCCACTGTTTTAATGCCCATTTTTTGTGCGGTTTTCATCACCCTAATGGCGATTTCTCCTCTATTGGCAACTACTATTTTTTTCATAATTTTACTCGAATTCAATTAATAATTGCCCTTTGTCTACTGCATCTCCCGTACTCACCGAAATGGATTTTATCACACCATCACGTGGTGAAAGAAAACTGTTCTCCATTTTCATGGCACCCAAGATGATTAAGTTATCATTTTCTTTTACGGTTTGCCCAACAACAACGCTAATCTCCAAAATTAATCCAGGCATAGGTGCCTTAATTGCATTAACTTGTTTAGTCAACCCAACTTCAAACCCCATCTCCTTAATCAAAATATCCAAAGGATTAGAAATAGCTACCGTATAATTGGTATTGTTTACCTTAACCGTATAGCTTTTTTGATTGAAATCCGAAGCGATGATTTCTGCTTTATAAGGTGTGTTTTGATGCAGTACATGAAATTCATTTACTCCCGTAGGTATTGCATCCAGTTGAGAAATACTTTCCTTTTCAAAATCAAACTGAAAAGTATCATTTACATTTACTTTGTAATTAGCACTCATTCTTTACTCTTTTAGGGGAGTAAAAGTATGAAAAGAAAACGTTTTCGTGAATAAAAATTCGAATTCCGTACAAAATCATCCGAAGAATTACAATTGGGGCGTGCCTCTATTAGGAAAAGGGCTACTTCACTTTTCGCTCACACAGCCCTTTCCCTAATAGAGTCGGGCTATCCGCGTTACTTCGGTAACTTGCTTCTATCCCTCACGTAAACCCGTTGTACCCGAAAATTTAGTGGTAAAAATCATGATTTACTTAAAAATAAAAAAATCCCACAGATTTGAAGAAAGTTGAGACTTTGACAATGAGTTGTTAACTAAGAAAAGCGTTGTCTGAGGTACGCAGATGAAACGGGTTCGCTAAAGCGAAACGCTGATAAAGACAGATTTTTCACAATACTAATCTGCTAAATCTGCGTGCCAAAAAATTTTCTCGCAGATTCGGCAGATTTTATAGTGCCATAGCACTATTTCGAATTCTTAATATCAACTATTTAAAAAGAGTTAAATAGAATTATATGGATGTAGCGAATATTACACAGATAAGGAAATCAAAAATCCGTGTCAATCTGTTTAATCCGCAAAATCTGTGGGCTAATACAACACAAACTTTACAAAATAAAACTATTAAACTTAATGAACCTTAATCTCTTAATGGTGAATAATTTTTTATTTATGGTGTAATTTTAATTCTATAAAACCAGCAACCCGAATTCCCTCAAAGTATTCACCGGTTTGGAATACCAAAACAATTCAAAATCCTCTAAACTGGTTTCAAAATCGGCTTTTATTTCTTGAAAAGAATAGGTTTTAGCATTCGAAACCGAGATTTTCTGAAGCATTTCAATAAGCCATTCGCCTTCACTTTTTGCTGTTTGAATCGCAAAACTTTCTTTTTTGTCGTGAAAAGTCAAAGCCATCATTTCCCAACTATTTCCTTTCTTGGATTTGGTGAAATGCTCAATAGTAGGTTTTCCTCCCAACCAAACAATTTTGGCGTTAGGTTTGGTATTAAAATTATTTTCTTCTTGTAGGGCATCAAAAATAAAATCGGGACCAATTTTTGTTTTCGGAATCTTAAAATCAAACCACTCCTGCAATTCATAGTCAAAACAAATGCCGTGCATAAAATTGAACAGCGATTTCTTAAGTCCAAAACTAAATTTATCGTGGTCGATTCCCGTTTTGTCTGTATAATTAATATCGTTATTAGCAAATGTACCTATGACTTCCGTTTCTTTTATAGCTCCAAATTGCTCCGGGAACATTCCCACCGGACTGTGTGCCGTCATCGCAAACTGATGCCAAAACCCTGATTGCAATACTCCTTCTTCGAACAATTGACGCACCATTTCAAGACTGTCCACAGTTTCCTGCACCGTTTGTGTTGGGTAACCATACATTAAATATGCATGCACCATAATGCCGGCTTCGGTAAAGTTCCGTGTAACTTTCGCTACTTGTTCTACCGTAACTCCTTTGTCTATTAATTTCAATAATCGATCCGAAGCCACTTCTAAACCTCCAGAAACTGCAATGCACCCCGAAGCTTTTAGTAACAAACATAAATCTCCTGTGAAGCTTTTCTCGAAACGAATATTGGTCCACCAAGTAACTGCCAGTTTTCGTTTTAAAATTTCAAGAGCCAAAGCTCGCATCAAAGCTGGTGGAGCAGCTTCATCAACAAAATGAAAACCATTTTGTCCCGTTTGGGCAATCATTTCTTCCATTCGGTCACAAAGCAAACCTGCAGCTACGGGTTCATAGACTTTTATATAATCTAATGAAATATCACAAAATGTGCATTTCCCCCAATAACAGCCATGCGCCATCGTGAGTTTATTCCAACGACCATCGCTCCACATTCTATGCATCGGATTCACGATTTCGATAACCGAAATATATTTATCCAAAAGCAAATCTGAATAATCTGGTGTTCCCACTTGAGATTGTTTGTAATCTGGTTGAGTGGAATTGTTTTTATACACTACTTTTCCGTCTTCTAACAGAAAAGTTCTTTTATATGAATTGTAATCCGGATTTTCAATATTGGTAATTAGTTCTTCAATTGGCGTTTCACCATCATCCAAAGTAATAAAATCAAAAAACTCAAAAACGCGAGCATCCGAAAGCGAACGTAATTCGGTATTAGGAAAACCCCCTCCCATAGAAATCTTAATCTCAGGGTGATTTTCTTTTACCCATTGTGCACATCGAAATGCACTATATAAATTCCCTGGGAAAGGAACCGAAATTAAAAACAGTGAAGGTTTTATAACTTCAATTTTAGTTTTTAAAATCGAAATTAAAATGGAATCGATATACGTTGGTTCCTGCTGTAAAGCTTCGTATAATTCATCGAAAGAATTAGCGCTTCGGCCAAGACGTTCTGCATATCGGCTAAAGCCAAAGTTTTCATCAACGCATTCTACAATAAAATCCGAAATATCTTCGAGATACAACGTTGCCAAATGCTTGGCTTTGTCCTGTGTTCCCATTGTCCCGAAAGCCCAATCGAGTTCTTCTAACTGTGCAAATCTCGAAGCTTCCGGCAAGAAATCTTCTTGACAGATTTGGAGTGCCAACGTTGGATTTTTCCCCTGTAAAAACTGAATTACGGGATCAATGGTTTTAATATATTCATCCTGTAAAGCAAAAATACGTTTACAGTTATCGGTTGTGGGTTGTTGGCTATTAGATTGAAACAAATCAATCAAACCTTTCTTCGAAAACAATTTCAAAATCACATCAATACCCAAATCCGCTTGAACCGATTCGATATTTTTAGTATTCAGAAACCCTTTGATATAAGCAGTTGCCGGATACGGTGTATTCAGTTGCGTAAATGGGGGCGTGATGAGGAAAAGTTTGGTTTTCAAGGGATATTATTTTGTGCAAAAATAAGGGATATTTAATAATTCTGAAATTCTAAGCAAAGTATAAACACAAAAAAAGCCCATTCATTGGGCTTTTTTACTGAAATATAAATTCATTACTTGACTTGAACCAAAATCCATTTAGATATTTCCTCTAATGCTATTGGAGAAAATGTCTGTTCAATAATTTTATATTCGTCAGGAGATCCTGTCTTGCATTCTTGAAACAGATGATTCAAATTAGGCAATACTTTGGTTGTTACTTTTTTATTTCCTCCTTTAGCAACTGCTTTTTTAATCGCATCCAAATTTTCATCTGCGGGAACTTGAAGATCTTTATCACCGTTTAAGGCCAGAACTGGACATTTCACTTTCTCTAAAGCCGTTGCAGGATCAAATTTCAGAAAATAAACCATCCATGGACTCGTAAGTTGGGCAACTAATGCGCTTGTTTGTTCCCCGTCCAATTTATTTCCAAATTGCGATTTGATATAACTATTAATTTTAGTTGTTAAATCATCAGCAGCAGTTGAAGCTAAAATTATATCATAAGCACCCTTAAATTTTTCCTGCCCCTTTTGAATTTCATTTTCAGAAATTCCCATTTGATGCTCAATTTTTTCTTTTTGCAAAAGCATCAATTTATCTCCTCGAATTCCTGTTCCAGCCAATAACACTATGAAACCAACATCCTTTGAATTCTCCGCAACAATAGGTGCAATTACTCCACCTTCACTATGCCCAATTAAACCAATTTTATTTTTGTCAATTTCCTTTCTACTTTTCAAATAATCAACTCCGGATTGAACATCGTGGGCAAAATCCAATGTGGTTGCTGTTTTATAGTCTCCAGTTGATTTTGCTACTCCGCGATCGTCAAATCGTAAAACTGCAATTCCTTTTTTAGTCAAATAATCTGCTAAGACGAGGAAAGGTTTGTGTCCAAATATTTCTTCATCTCTGTTCTCCGGACCACTGCCGGTAATCAAAATTACGGCTGGAAAAATGCCCTCTTTTCGAGGTAAAGTCAATGTTCCTGCCAAAACATTTTTATCCGTTTTATTTTCGAAAGCAACTTCTTCAGAATAGTATGGATATGGTTTTTGTGGCTCTTGTGGTCTTAAGACTATTTTTTCTTCGATTTTCCCTTTTGACAAATTCAAAGAAAAAGATTGACCTCTTTGCACAAAATTACCAACTATATTATTATCCTTATTTAACATTCCTTCATAAACAATCTGAGCATTTGGTATTTCTAGTTTTAAAATTGAGTTCTCAAAACTGGTTTTCGTAAACGGAATTCCTTTGGCTCCCTGATCAGGGCTATCCAATGTTGAGCTATAACCATTTTCCGCCTTAGTGATATTGAATACAACTCTTAATTGACTACCCGGAACTTTTAAAACTCCATTCCATTGCCCCGTAATTTCTTGCCCAACCATAATAAAAGAGGTTAGAATTGCTATTAAAAAAAATACTGCTTTCTTCATCTTATTGGATTAAATATTAAAATTGCTGCCTATCGTTAAAACTACTGTTCCTTTTTCTCTAATTTCTTGAACTTAATATAGGAGTACACTATTGGAACAATCACCATCATACCTAAAACAGAAGCAAAAGTGTAAATCATAAACTGATCCGAAAAAGTTAATGATGTGACTATAATGAGTAATCCTCCAATAAACCAAAGTTTACCGGCAAAAGCATGGGTTAATTTCCAAATTTCTTTATTTTCTAATGTCCACGGAGTACGAATTCCAATAAAATAATTGGGTTGTATGACTTTGAAATAATTACCTAACACTACAAACAAAATCCCAATAAGAGCAAAATTTATATTGGGTGTCGAAAAAGATTGATTTTTGGCTACATACAAAATAAAAAAAGAAAGTATCACCATCACTAGTAAAAAAGCAAATTTGAATTGATAGTACTTGCCTCCCATCAATGTAATTCTCTTTTTAGGATCGATTTTAGGAATTATGAATAATATGCCATAGGACAAAATAAGCAATGCCAACAACAGGTAAATAAGTGAAAATTTATCTCCCCAATGATCTATCTCACCTTTATAATTCCAATGAGTCGGAACTTTTGCTGGCAATGTATTCCAAATAAAAGCCAAATAAACAAAAGGCATTAACATAATTCCAATAATAGGAATCTCTTTTCTAAAAGTTGAATTCATATTCGTAAAATTTATTTATTTTTTAAAAGTTAAAATCCATTGTAGCACATCTTCCATAATAGTAGTATTAATGGAATAGAAAATAAATTGTCCCGATTTTTCGGAAGTAATCAAATCGGCACGTTTTAAAATATCCAGATGATGAGAAATACTTGGTTTGGACATATTGAACTGATCTGCTATTTCCCCAGCTGACATATCCTTTGTTCTCAAAAGTTCTAATATTTCTCTTCTCGTGGCATCATTCAATGCTTTGAATATATCATTCATAATTCAAAGTGTTTATATATTTAGACAAATATCTAAATATATTTTTAATCTGACAAATAATTTTCAAATTATATTTCATATTCAAACAATTATGAAACTAAAAAGGGATGCTGTTATGGCATCCCTTTTATTTTATTTGCTCTTTTTCTTGGTCACTTTCTCTTTTTTAGAAAGCTTATCCAACTTTTTCTTTGCTTTTATATTTAATCGTTTTTCAGATTCATCAATAAGAAAATCATACTCATTGCTCAAAGTTTCAAGTCTGGCCTCCTTAAGAACTTTCAAGGCCTTTTTGAAGTTTTTCTGACTCTCTAAAAGCATCGCCTTTTTTAGAAGAATTTCAGTTTTATTAATTCCTTTAATAGTCAATGCAAAATCTATAAGTTTCTTCGCTTCTTCATAATCTTCATTCAATACTAGAGTATTTATGTAGTATGAATAAACTTCGATTGCATTAATATTAATTGAAATTGCCTCCTGAAAATATTCTTTGGCTTCTTCATATCTAAGCAATTGATCAGCCTGAACACGACCGTATAAACATAACGCCATTGTATTTTTATCATCATAAGACAATGCATAATCCAGTGATTCTATTGTTTCTACCAACGAATAGGGATAATTATCTAATGCTTCAAAAATGTATTTATCAACTGTTTTCATAATCATTCGATTTGGAAATTCAAAAAATCAAGCCTATTATTCCCGATCGAAATAATCTTCTCTTTTTAATCTTTGCCTTTCCTGCTTGTTTGTTTTTTCCTGTTTTTGTTTTTTAAAATCAGAACCCTGAAAAACCCGAATCGGATTTCCGCGCTGAACCTCCAACTGGTTCATCCATTGTGCTTGAAACTCAGCTTTAAACTGCTTTACGGTTTCTTCTTTGAATTTCTGCAATAATCTTTCTGTCGCCAGTTTTTTATTCTGATGCTGCGAACGCGAATCCATCGAAACCACGCTAATTCCAGTCGGAATATGTGTAGCTCTTACTGCCGAACTTACTTTATTTACATGCTGTCCTCCGGCACCAGAGCTTCGCATAGCCTGATATTGGATATCATTTTCGGAAACCTCCATTACTGATGATTTTTGAATCTCAAAAACTCCAATGAACCAATTTTTCCGTTTATGAAATTTCCTAAACTGACTTTTTCCAACCCATTGAATTGTTCCAATCCAAGAATTGACAAACGCATTCAAATCATTGTTTTCAAGTAAAATTGTTGCGGTTTCTACAGTTCCGTTTTCAACTCCAGTTTCTCTTTGAAGCATAGTTGTTTTTATATTATTTTCTTTTGCTTCTTCGATAAAGGTTTTCAAAACCTGAGCCACAACCCAGCTGCATTCAGCTGGGCCCCGACCTGATGTTATTTGAATTATTTTTTCCATAATTTCTATTTTTTTTAGCGATCCATTCTAACGATTTTTGGCGTGAATGTACCAAGTACATCTACCAACTCGCTTTGGTTTGCCATTACTGTATTAATGTCTTTATACGCCATTGGAGCTTCATCAACATTACCTCCTATTAAGCTGACATCATTTGCTTTAAGCACTTTAGTAATCTCACTTTGAGTAAAAGATTCTTTGCATTTTCTTCGAGAAAAAAGTCGTCCGGCACCATGTGAAGCAGATTTTAAACTCTCCGCATTTCCTTTTCCTTGAACAATAAATCCTGGGGCCGTCATCGAACCCGGAATAATCCCTAATTCTCCAACATTGGCAGGAGTTGCGCCTTTTCTATGCACAATTGCCTCCTTCCCATTCACTGTTTCTTTCCATGCAAAATTGTGATGATTTTCAATGGTCACGACCACTCGTTTTCCAATCGCTTTTGCAATTCGGCGATGAATATCATCATGGCAGGCTTTTGCATAATCTCCGGCTAAATTCATCGCCAGCCAATATTCCTGACCGTCATGTGTATTTAAATCTAACCAAGCCAAGTGCTGAACATTTTTTGGCAAAGGACATTGCTTGGATGCCAGATAAGTGTAATGCTTGGCAATATTTGCTCCTAATCCTCTTGAACCACTGTGTGATAACACCGCAAAATATTCGCCAACACCAATTTTCCATTCATTAAGCGGATTGGTTATTTTTGCAATTCCAAATTCAACAAAATGATTTCCTCCACCAGATGTTCCAAGCTGTTTGTATGCTTTACTCAAAAGATTTTTCAAAAGCGGGATGTCTTGAAATTCACTTCGGCTAAATAGTTCATGATCAGCCTTAATTGTGTGGGTTTCGTACATTCCAAATTTGGTATGGTCTTTTAAAATTGCTTGCAGCTGATGATCTTTTCCTTTGAAAAAAGAAGCTGGAATATCAAAAATTGACAAACTCATTCGGCAGCCAATATCAACTCCAACTCCATACGGAATCACGGCATTATCTGTTGCAAGCACCCCTCCTATTGGCAAACCATAACCAGTATGCGCATCTGGCATTAAAGCTCCAGCTACCGAAATTGGTAATTTCAGAGCATCATACAATTGATACTTCGCTTGTTCATCAATTTCATTTTCTCCAAATATGGAGAATGGTGCTCGTGTATTATTCAGCTGATGCATTCTTACTTGTACCGGATTTACTAATCCTTCGGCTACTTTCCCCCAGGTTCCATGGCCTGTAAATTTTTCAGGATACAGTAAAACTTCTTTAGCTTCAGTTAATATGCTCTCTTTTTTTTCTCTTTTTCTATATCTGTTTATTTGCCCCAAGGCAATATTGATACTGTTATTTTTTGGAAAGCCTATTTTAATTAGGTCTTTTCCAGATAATTTATTTCCCATTTTATTTTTAATATTGATTTTTTCCAAAATCAATATTGCGCATTCTATTTCTGGCAAAAGGAAATGCTTAACATCTTAAATCCATTTATAGGGAAATAAGAATATTAGCAAAACACATTGCAGATTAACAGCAATACTAATTTTGACAACTATTTTATCTGAAACAGATAAATACAAGTTCTAGCGATCGGGAATTTTTTGAAGAGTCTAGAATAAAAAAAAGCCCGAAAGTTATTTTCCTTCGGGCTTGTTCATATATCTAAAATTGATTTGCTATGATTGAGAAAAGCCACGAAGACACATGACAACAGAATCTGATCCTGATGCGATGTTTTGAGAGGTAAAGTTTAATACAAACATTGTCTTCGTTATTAATAGTTAATGATTTATTTTTCTGACGCAAATTTTGTGAAATATTTTTCTAATTAACAAATTAATTTTGAAATATTTTCACAACAACACCATAAACAACTAACAAACAACAATTTAAAAACAATCATAGAATTCAAATCTTAAGCAAATGCTAAAATAATTTTTAACAGCATTTTTTCATTAAATTTACAACTATAAAAAAAATCTAAAACTATGCCTACAGACTGTATCAGCTATCAAACCTCAGGATATTTTTCCAAATTGATACAAGATTATATAAACCAAAAACCAGAATTACAATCTTTATACCATCGCTTTCCTACTCTCGAAAACTTTGAAGAACAAATTCTTGAGAAAAAAATTAATTTCAATGACGATGAAAATTCTAAAAGAAAGACATTAGTAAGTGTACTAAAAAATCAATATGCAGAACTAACCATTTCGAATGAAACTTTAAGCAATATTGAACTTTTAAACCAACCCAACACCTTTACTGTTACCACTGGACATCAGCTCAATTTATTCAGTGGTCCGTTGTATTTTTTATACAAAATCATTTCGACCATTAATTTGACTACCGAATTAAAAAAGAAGTATCCAAACTATAATTTCGTTCCAATCTATTGGATGGCAACGGAGGATCATGATTTTGAAGAAATTAATTATTTTAGTTTTAAAGGAAAAAAATTCCATTGGAATAGAGAAAGCACTGGTCCTGTAGGGAGATTATCTACCGAAGGTCTGGCTGATTTCCTTGAAATCTATGCCTTAGAAATTGGTTCTAGTACCAATGCTAAAATTATCAAAAAGCTTTTCGAGGATTCTTATATCAAACATAACAACTTAGCCGACGCCACGAGATATTTGGCTAACGCTCTTTTTGGCTCTCAAGGATTAGTGATTCTAGACGGGGATCATCAAGATTTAAAACGCAATTTTATTCCGTATATAAAAGACGAATTGCTTCATCAAACTTCCTTCAAGGCTGTAACTGATACTATAGAAAAAATAACAGACTATCCGATTCAGGTAAACCCTCGTGAAATTAATTTATTCTATATTGAAGATGATTTGCGTGAAAGAATTATTCTTGAAAATGGTATTTATAAAGTTAATCACACCAAAATTGAATTTACTGAATCTGAAATTTTAGCATTATTGGAAAGTAATCCTGAAAAATTCAGTCCGAACGTAATCATGCGTCCTTTGTATCAGGAAGTCATTTTACCAAACTTATGCTACATTGGCGGAGGTGGAGAAATTGCTTATTGGCTAGAGCTAAAATCTTTTTTCGATGCTGCAAAAATGACTTTCCCAATATTATTATTGAGAAATTCAGTGCTTTTGGCAACTGAAAAACAAAATAAAAAAGCCGATAAATTAAATCTAACTTGGTCTGATTTATTCTCGACACAAGCCTCTTTAGTCAATAACATTACTCAAAAACTATCCGATTTCCCAATTGATTTCTCTGAACAAAAAGAAGTCTTAAGAAAACAATTCGAAACACTTTTAGAATTGGCCAATCATACTGACAAGTCATTTTTAGGCGCTGTAAAAGCACAAGAAGTCAAGCAAACCAAAGGATTGGAAAATTTGGAAAAGCGATTGCTTATTGCCCAAAAAAGAAAATTCCATGACGAACTACAACGCATTATTGACCTGCAAAACGATTTATTTCCCAATGAAAGCTTACAGGAACGTCAAGCCAATTTCTCGGAATTTTATCTGGAAAATGGAGAACATTTGATTCCTCAACTAATAAGTCAGCTTAAACCATTGGAACAAAATTTCAATATAATTATTTTGTAAGTTCAATAGTTTCTAAGTTACTAAACTACTGAGTAAGTTAGATTTGAATAACAGTAAAAATAAACTAAAAAACTCAGTAACTTAAAGTCTTAACAACTTAGTAACTCAAAAAAAATGACCAAAGAACGCCTTATTTCGCTAGATGTATTTAGAGGACTGACAATTTTATTAATGACTATTGTGAACAATCCCGGCAGTTGGGCAACCGTTTACCCTCCTCTCTTACACTCTGAGTGGCACGGCTGTACTCCTACTGACTTGGTTTTTCCTTTCTTTATATTCATTATGGGAGTCGCCATTTCTTTTGCAATGCCAACAAAAAGCTATGATAGTGAAACCTTCAATAAAATACTAACGCGTTCTTTACGAATGTTTTGCTTAGGTGTATTTTTTAATTTTTTTGGCAACATTCAACTCTTCGGATTAGAGGGCATTCCATTAGTCATCGGACGTTTATTTATAACCGCTCTGATAGGATATGCACTTATGGGCAATTTTAATTCCAAACTAAAAACATATTTAGCAGTTTCTATTTTTGCTGTTTATTTAATTTTAGCCTATAGCGGTATTGAAGCTTATCAAAATGTAAGGCTCCCTGGTGTATTGCAACGCATCGGGATTATCTATTTCATAGCTTCGCTTTTATATCTAAAAACTACACAAAAAACGCAATTATTGTTTGCTATTGGAATATTACTAGGTTATTGGGCCGTCATGACACTTGTTCCAGCACCTGGATTGGAAATCACAAATCTTGAAAAAGGAACCAACTTAGCCGCTTGGGTAGATAGTGTTGTTTTAAAAGGACATATGTGGGCGGTAACCAACACTTGGGATCCAGAAGGAATCCTAAGCACAATCCCATCAATTGCTACCGGAATCATAGGACTTCTTATTGGACAATTACTCAATAGTTCATCTTTAAAAATAGAAAAGGCTAAAAAAATGGCAATTATCGGAGTAGTTCTTATCTGCTTGGGATTAGCTTGGAATATTGTTTTTCCAATCAATAAAGCACTTTGGACCAGTTCTTATGTTGTGTATACTGCAGGATTAGCCACAATAACATTAGCCATTTTATACTACTGTATTGATATTGCTAATTACAAAAAGGGAACCAAATTATTCTTGATCTGGGGAGTAAACCCAATGATAGTATTCTTTCTTTCTGAAATTATTCCGCAAGCTTTTGTAATGATTACTTTCCCAAATCCAAAAATCCCTGCTGAGCAAATCAATCTCCTTGATTATTTGTATTCCTTTGGAGTTCAGCCTTTCTTTAGTAATCCCATGACAGCTTCTCTAGTATTTGCCCTCATTTATGTAGCCTTATGGTCGATTCTTTTGGGGTATTTCTACAAAAAGAAAATGTATTTTAAAGTTTAAAAGCAAAACAAAAGATAGTAACTCAAATTTTCATCATTAATTTGACAATTTGATAAAATCTTTCAATAAAAAAAGTATATTTTTGCACAAAATTTTAAAACATAAAAAAGAATGGCTACTAATAGAACTTTTACAATGATTAAGCCTGATGCTGTACAAAACGGACACATCGGAAACATATTAGCAATGATTACAAACGGTGGTTTCAAAATCGTTTCTTTGAAATTAACTCAATTAACAGTTGCAGATGCTCAAGCATTCTACGCTGTTCACGCTGAAAGACCTTTCTACGGAGAATTAGTAGAATTCATGTCTCGTGGTCCAATCGTTGCTGCAATTTTAGAAAAAGAAAACGCTGTTGAAGATTTCAGAACTTTAATTGGTGCTACAAACCCAGCTGAAGCTGCTGAAGGAACTATCCGTAAAGCATACGCAACTTCTATCGGAGAAAACGCAGTACACGGTTCTGATAGCGACGAAAATGCTGCTATCGAAGGTGCTTTCCACTTCGCAGGAAGAGAGCAATTCTAATATTCAGATTAATTAGATTTCCAGATTACTGGATTTTTAGATAAAACAAAACCCGCTTAATTATTAAGCGGGTTTTGTTTTTTTAATTGTAAAATTATTAAAGATTTTCAGCAGTCTTTTTAATCAATTTATTTGCTTTTTCATCTAAATCTTTTAGAAGTTCGTCTAAAGCACTTTCACACATAGGTAATACTTTTTCGGGTGTTAAAACAGGAATCCCCCCTACTATAGCTCCAGTCTTTTTAGAGTTTGCTCCTTCATTGAACGCGAATACTTTTTTTCCAGTTTTGTCATACAAAGAAATTCTAGCATAAGCTTTCATTTTAACCGTTCCTGTTCCTCCAACAGCGAAACCTTTTTGTAAAGCAAAATGTATTTCTGTAAATAAAACACCATCTGCAATATCTTTAAAAATAGTAGCAGTTCCTACTTCATTTGCTTCACCAAGTGCTCCCTCATAAATATATTTGTATCCAGGGTAATTGATTATATATTTTCCTGCATTTCCCTCTCTAGCATATTTAGGAGAAAAATCAATATATTCTTGTTTTTGAGTCACTTCATTTTCAGAAACTATGTCAAATGGGAATTTTTTAGAATAAACATTAAAAAAAGCATCGTGATATTTCTCTAAAATAGGAGTAAGATTAAAGCTTGGATCATTACCCAAATCAGCTATTGAAGCTAAACTATTTAGACCCAAATCAGAAAGATCGATTGTTTTGTCTGTGTAAAAAGCAACAACTGCTACTTTTTTCTTTTGTGAATAACTATTTAAAGCAAATAATACGGTTAAAATAAGTAATACTTTTTTCATTGTTTTTTAAAATTGTTTTTAGTTGTTGATTATTAAATAAGCAAGCATTTTTTAATTTATTTAAAAAACACTTACGGTCAAATGTATTATAAAAAAAACACTTCTAGAATAGAAGTGCTAATTATATTTTATAAAATTGAAAATCAAAAAAAATCCAATAATCTAATAATCCAAACAGTCTATCTAAGAACCACATCACGAACCACATCACGACGCAATTCCTCATTAATCATTGCTACGATTTTGGATTTACCATGGCTTAACTCTTCACGCAATACCGCAGAGGTTAACTCTACATAAAGCGTAGAGCCTTTTAAAACAACATTATTAGTGTAACTATTCACGCCATTTCCCATCAAATTTCGCCAAGCATCCTTTACATCAATCTGATCCATCCCGGGTTGTAATTTATTAACTTCGATAATTTGTTTCAAAACATCCCCCACCGTACTTTGATTATTTAGTCTTTTTGCCATAGTCGTCAAGGTTTATTGGCCCTGTTTTTTTATAATGATATTCTTTTTTCTCTTTATTCAAAACCACTAATTCTTTATCGTTCAAAGTCAGTATTTCTTCACTCCATTTCATATATGGTGTACTATAATCCAAAAAGGTTTGATCGTCAGTAAATCGAATTTTTACGTTCTCGAAAGTATTATTGACCAAGAAAGTTCCATCCAATTGTGGCATCACCTTTTTACGAATTCCCGAATTATTTTTATCAATCTTAAAATAATCAAATGATTCATTCACTCCGTATTGCTTTTCTTGCCCGTCCTCAAAAATCACTTTTTCAATCTCCCAATAGCCGTTGATTTTAGCAATATCAGCCGGATTTATTTTTTCTTTACACCCAATAAATAAAAGGGCTACCAGTAAAATACCAAATACTTTTTTCATATAATAATTACTTTTATAAGAAGCTGTTTAACTCCGTTGAATCTTCGATTTCCTGCTATCCATTTCTATCGTGTTTATCTCATAAAATGAGGCAAAAAAATATCCAATTTACACAAACGAAGCGAACTGGCAAAGCAATCGAAGTTAAAGCATCCCATACATCAACATCTTTAATTAATGGGGCAAAGTTAAACTTTAAAAATCCAAAGAAAATAAAAATTTCACATTCCCATTAAACTATTTTCAATATTTTTGATCCTACCCGAAACTAATTTTCACAACCATGTCAAAATCAATACTATCCTTATTATTAGCTCTTTTTTGCATCAGTTGTTCCTCTGACACTACAAATCCAACTCCTCCAATCACAACAGAAATACTATACTTTCCTCCACTTTCAGGCACCACTTGGGAAACCAAATCCATAGAAAGTCTCGGTTGGAAACCTTCTGCCGTTCAGCCTCTTTTAGATTATTTAGAACTCAAACATTCCAAAGGCTTCATCATCCTTGTCAACGGGCGTATCGTGATAGAAAATTATTTCAACGGACATAATGCTAACGCCAATTGGTATTGGGCAAGTGCCGGAAAAACATTAACGGCAACAGTGACTGGAATTGCCCAACAAGAAAACCTCATCAATATCAATAATAAAGTCTCTCAATATATAGGCACAGGTTGGACCAGTGCTCCAATTGCCAAAGAGAATCTAATTACTTGCAAAAACTTATTGACCATGACTTCCGGTCTAGACGACACTACCGACGATGTTTCTCCCTCTGCCCTTACATACACCGCTGATGCTGGTACCCGCTGGGCATATCATAATGTATATGTGAAATTGCAAGATGTTATTGCGCAAGCTAGTGGACAATCATGGAGCAATTATTTCAATACCAAGCTAAGAGACAAAATAGGAATGAATGGCACTTGGTTTACATCTGGCAACAATATTGTTTACAATAGCACCACAAGAAGTATGGCACGCTTTGGGTTGCTCATGCTAAACAAAGGAAAATGGGAGAATGATGTTATTTTAAACGAAAACTACTTTAACGAAGCTACCAATACCTCACAAAATATTAACTTGGGATACGGCTATTTATGGTGGCTAAATGGTAAAGCCAATTATCACCTGCCACAATCACAAGTAACTTTTCAAGGAAGTATCATCCCTACTGCCCCAAACGATATGTTTATGGCTTTGGGTAAAAATGACCAAAAAATCTATGTGATTCCCAGCAAAAAAATGGTCGTTATCCGAATGGGAGACGCTGCTGACGCTGCAAATTTAGCCTTATCAAATTTTGATGAAACGTTGTGGACAAAAATTTCTGCTTTGTATCAATAATCAAGAATATTCGATGATTAATTATTAATGACGAATAATTAACATAAGTAACTGATCATCACAAAAATAAAAAGCACAAACTCTTAAGAATTTGTGCTTTTTGTTCTATTATCAGTTGATTCTTTTCACTAATAACTATAAAACTTATTTCTTGATTCTTCGCATCAATCCCAAAAAGAAGAAAACTAAACCAATAATCAATAGTATATAATAAAAACTAATGTTGGTTTCTCTAATAAGATTAGCTAAGACAAAAGCCGCAATACTTACAAAATAAAAGTATATGGGACTTGCATTTTTTAGGGAAGAAAAATTCATAAACTATTATTTAAAAAAGCTATCTACAAACTCGTATTTATTAAAAACCTGTAAATCTTCAATTCCTTCACCAACACCAATATACTTAACAGGGATTTGAAATTGATCCGAAATACCAATAACGACACCACCTTTGGCAGTACCATCTAACTTAGTCACCGCTAGCGAAGTAACTTCTGTGGCAGCAGTAAATTGCTTGGCTTGTTCAAAAGCATTTTGTCCAGTAGAACCATCCAAAACCAGCATTACGTCATGTGGGGCATCTCCAACCACTTTTTGCATTACACGTTTTACTTTTGAAAGTTCGTTCATCAGGTTAATCTTATTATGCAAACGACCCGCAGTATCGATTATAACAACATCAGCATTTTGTGCTACCGCAGATTGCAAGGTATCAAAAGCTACCGAAGCTGGATCACTTCCCATTTCTTGTCTAACAATGGGTACATCAACCCTATCAGCCCAAATTTGCAATTGATCAATGGCAGCCGCACGAAAAGTATCTGCAGCTCCCAAAACTACTTTAAGACCTGCTTTTTTGAATTGATAAGCCAATTTTCCTATTGTAGTTGTTTTACCTACTCCATTCACCCCAACTACCATTAAAACGTATGGTTTCGTGTTTATTGGAATAACAAATTCCGTTGCTTCACCAGTATTGGTTTCTGATAATAAGCCCGCAATTTCTTCTCTTAATATTTGGTTCAACTCATCAATACCTAAGTATTTATCAGCCTCAACTCTTTTTTCTATTCGGGTAATTATTTTTAGAGTCGTGTTTACTCCTACATCCGAAGAAACGAGGATTTCTTCTAAATTGTCTAAAACATCATCATCAACTTTTGACTTTCCAGCCACTGCTTTGGATAACTTGGAAAAAAAAGTAGTTTTAGTTTTCTCTAGACCTTTGTCTAATGATTCTTTTTTCTCTGAGGAGAATAATTTTTTAAAAAAGCTCATTTAAAATGAAGATTTACGATTTGGAATTCACATTTTCGAAAATTTCAGACAACAAATATTAAAAAAACTTAAAAATTTATCTCTAAAGGCAATGTTCTCTATTTCGAGTTGTAAATATAGAAAATAAAAAAGCTACTTCCGAATGAAAGTAGCTTTTCTATAAAATTTGTAAGTCGATTATTTCTTTTTCAAGAATTCGTCAACTGCTTCAGGAGCCATAATAGATTCAACGAATGTATATGCTCCGGTTACTGGAGATTTCACCATTTTGATGGCTTTTGATAATCTCTTAGAAGATGTTTGTAACGATGCTACTGTTTTCTTTGCCATGATTCAAATGTTATTTGAATTTTAATAAAATCTACAAATGTAACCATCTGAGATTTCAATAAAAATCTCTAATTATTATTTAATTTCTTTGTGAACAGTAACTCTTTTCAAGATTGGATTAAATTTTTTAATCTCTAATCTATCTGGAGTATTTTTTTTGTTCTTTGTAGTTATGTATCTTGAAGTACCAGCAACACCTGAAGTTTTGTGCTCAGTACATTCTAAAATTACCTGGATTCTATTTCCTTTCTTTGCCATCTTGCTATTTTTTTATTTTGGAAAAGATTATTTAATAAATCCTTCTGACTGCGCTTTTTTCAAAACTGCAGCGATTCCATTTTTATTAATTGTTTTTATCGTAGATGCTGCTACTCTAAGAGTAATCCATCTATCTTCTTCTGGAAGATAAAAACGCTTCTTAACTAAGTTTACAGAAAATTTTCTCTTAGTTTTGTTCATAGCGTGAGAAACGTTATTTCCTACCATCGCTCTTTTACCTGTAAGGTCACAAACTCTTGACATTATACTTATCTTTTATCGTTATCTAAAATCAGGGTGCAAAGAAAAGAAAAATAAACCTATAAAACAAAATATTTAAAGCTCTTTTTTCAAAATTTCTTTCTGCAATATTTCAAGACTCTTAACTACAGCTCTATCTATCACTTTATCACGGGGTTGACCAAAATTAAATTCTTCAACAATCACTCCATTTGGTGTAGCCAATGCAATAAATACAGTACCAATTTCTGCATCCCCCTCCTCTTTAGTTGGACCTGCATTTCCTGTGGTAGCAATTGCATAATCGGTTTTCATTATCTTTTTCACGCTCAAAGCCATAGCGGATGCGACAGCAGCGCTAACTACCGCATGCTCCTCTATCAAACTTTCCGATAATCCCAAAACATCAATTTTTACTGAAGCGTCATACGAAACAACACTTCCTTTAAAATATTTTGAAGCTCCCGGAACTGCTGTCAATGTTTGTGCAATTTTACCACCGGTACAACTTTCTGCAGTAGCAAGAGTTTTATTTTGTTGAGTAAGCAATCTTCCCAGCACAACTTCAATCGTTTCATCTTCCTCATAACCAACAATTATATCACTAATAATAGCATCCAAAGAGCACACATATCCCTCTATTGCTTTTTCTAGTTTCACCTTATCTGTTCCTCTTGCCGAAAGTCGCAAACGCAGTTTTCCCGGACTAGGCAAATAGGCCAATTTCAAAAATTCCGGCAAACTATCCTCCCACTCCTCGATGCGCTCCGCAACAATACTTTCTCCTTGCCCATAAGTAAGTATTGTCTTATGTATAATATAAGGTCTTTTATATTCTTTGATTACCTTTGGCACAACTTCATTTTCTATCAAATATGCCATTTCATATGGCACTCCAGGTAGCGATACAAAAACCGTGTTTTCTTTCTTCATCCACATTCCAGGAGCCGTCCCCATCTTATTATGAAGCACTGTACATTTTGATGGAACTAGCGCCTGATCTTTATTGATCTGAGTTATTTTTCTTTTAAAAAAACCTTCTATCAATTCAGTAACATGAGCCAAAACTTCTTTATCAACAACTAATTCATCTTCAAAATAATCACAAAAAGTTTTCTTGGTAACATCATCTTTCGTTGGCCCCAATCCACCGGTAACAATAACTAAATCTACTGTATTTTGAAGCTTAGAAAACGTATTTAATATATGCTCTTTGGAATCACTAATCGAAATAATCTCATTGATTTCAACACCTATTCTATCTAATGCTTTTGCTATAAATGCAGAATTGGTATCTACTATTTGACCAATTAATATTTCATCTCCAATGGTAATTATAGTTGCTTTCATATATTGGTTATTATTTTTTTATACAAATCTAACTCCTCTAAACAAATTTACCCAACAAAAACATCAGTTAAATCCTAAATATTATTAAATAAAAATAAAAAAATCCAACAACTGTATGTTTTAATACAGCTGTGGATTTAAGTTATATTTTTTGATTGCAAAGAAGATTAAAATGAAACTAATTAAAGATCAAAATCTTTTTTCAACTCTTTAATAGCATCTTTTACCTGAGTTTTAACACTCTTATACGTCTCAATAATCTCTTTCTTCTTGCCTTCCGATTTTGTCCAGGCTTCTATTTGTAAAATTTCTTCGAATGCCACATTTAAACCCATCAAATCTAATGTTGGCTTTAATTTATGTGCGAAAGCATACGTATGTTTGTGATCCTTGTTCTTAATCCCCTCTCCTATTTGTATCAAATCTTCAGGGACTTCAGTAACAAATAAATTTAAGATTTCACTCACGAAATCCGGATCATTATCTGAAAGTGCGTACACTTTTGCTAGGTTATATTTTAAAGCCATTATTTCACTTGTATTCTAAATAGTTTTTGTCCTTCTAAAAATCCTTCTAAAACATCGTCTGGTTTTACTACCGCAACCCCTGCTGGCGTTCCCGTAAAAATAATATCACCTATTTTTAAAGTAAAATATTGAGAAACATAGGATATAAGTTCATCTATATTCCACAACATACAATTAGAGTTACCTTTTTGTACCGTATTATTATTATTCTTTAATTCAAATGTAATATTTTCCAATGAAACAAACTGACTTTTTGGCAAAAATTCTCCAATAACCGCAGAGCCATCAAATGCTTTTGCTTTCTCCCATGGCAGTCCTTTCGCTTTTAATTTTTCCTGAAGATCTCTAGCCGTAAAATCAATCCCTACACTAATCTCATCATAATATTTGTGAGCAAACTTAGGCTCTATATATTTCCCTACTTTGTTTATTTTAACTATAAGCTCAATTTCATGATGAATATCCTCAGAAAATTCAGGAATTACAAAAGGATGTTGCTTCAACAAAACTGCCGAATCTGGTTTCATAAAAACAACTGGTTCCGAAGGGCGTTCGTTTTTTAATTCTTCAATATGATTGGCATAATTTCTACCGATACAAATTATTTTCATTCTTTTTGAGTTTCTAAGGCTCTAAGATTCTATGTCACTAAGAATCTCAGAAACTTACTTTGTATTTAGTTTTCTTAATTTAATCGCAGTCAACACTTTCTTGGTATACAGAGGAAAATCTGCGTTCTGAATCCAGCTAAAATACCCCGGTTCAGCCTCTAAAACTTTATCAACTTTTGCCCCTTTGTGTTTTCCGAAAGTAAAAATTTCCTCATCGTCTTTATCAAAAGCGATCATTCCTGCAAAATCAGCAATTTTTTTTCTGGTAGTAAACTCAGACAATGATTTTACATCATTTTCCAATTCAGGATAACGATCCAATTGTGCTTTCAGGATTTCATAAGTAGCCATGGTATCTGCTTCTGCAGAATGAGCATTATCCAGTCCTTTACCACAATAAAATTTTAAAGCAGCACTTAGAGTACGTTCTTCCATTTTATGAAAGATAGTTTGTACATCTACAGAAACTCTTCCTTTCATATCAAAATCTACTCCTGCACGTAACAACTCTTCGGCAAGCAACGGAATATCAAAACGATCCGAATTAAATCCTGCCAAATCACTATCCTTAATCATATTGTAAACCTGAGAAGCCAATTCATTAAATGTAGGTTCATTAGCCACTTTCTCATTACTAATCCCATGAATCGCTGTTGATTGTGGTGGAATAGGGATCGTAGGATTAACCAACCATGTTTTACTTTCTTTATTTCCGTTAGGGAAAACTTTAAAAATTGATATCTCTACAATTCTATCTTTTCCAATGTCAATTCCGGTTGTTTCAAGATCGAAAAAGCAAATTGGTCTATTCAGTTTAAGTTCCATTTTTTGTTTTTGAATTTGCACAAATATAAAAATTTGGGTTTGATTTCGTTTAATGTTTCATAAAATAACGAAAAAACAAAACCCGACAAATTATAAAATTTGTCGGGTTCTTTTGTATTTATACAGAATTAATAATCTCTATTTACATCAAAAGCTTCTAGGTAATCTGCTACTCGTTTCACAAAACTTCCTCCTAATGCTCCATCTACCACACGGTGGTCATAACTGTGAGATAAGAACATTTTTTGACGAATTCCAATGAAGTCACCTTCTGGAGTTTCAATAACTGCTGGCACTTTTCTAATAGCACCAAGAGCTAATATCCCTACTTGTGGCTGATTGATAATTGGTGTTCCAAAAACACTTCCAAATGTTCCCACATTGGTAACTGTATAAGTTCCTCCTTGAGTATCGTCTGGTTTTAATTTTCCTGCTTTTGCACGGTTTCCTAAATCATTTACCGCTTTTGCCATTCCTACCAAGTTTAATTGATCTGCACTTTTAATAACTGGAACAATTAAATTTCCGTTAGGTAAAGCTGCTGCCATTCCTAGGTTGATATTTTTCTTTTTAATGATAAAATCACCATCTACAGAAATATTCATTCCTGGGAAATCTTTCAATGCTTTTGCAACTGCTTCCATAAATATTGGAGTAAAAGTCAATTTTTCGCCTTCTCTTTTTTCAAAAGCATTTTTTACTTTATCTCTCCATTTTACAATATTAGTTACATCTACTTCAATAAATGACTGTACGTGTGCCGAAGTTTGAACTGATGCTACCATATAACCAGAAATCAGCTTACGCATTCTGTCCATTTCGATAATTTCATCACCTCCATTTACAGAAACCGGAACTGCTGCTTGTGATTTACTAACCGTATTTTGAGCAACTACTGGAGCTTCAACAACTTTAACCGGCTCAACAACTGCTGCAGCTGCAACTGGCTGATTAGTAACAACTGGTTGATTCCCTCTATTTTTTACGTAATTTAATATATCTTCTTTAGTAACACGGCCGTCTTTTCCAGAACCTCTGATACCTTCTAACTCAGCCAAAGTAACTCCTTCTTCTTTTGCTATGTTTTTCACTAATGGCGAAAAGAACTTATCGCTTTCAGAAAAATTTACTGGTACAGAAACTGATTCTTTAACCGACTCGATTGTTTTCTGAATTTCAGCAACAGCTGCTGGCGCAGCTTCTGCACTTGTCGTTTCAACATTTCCACCTTCGGTTTCAATAATAGCAATGGTCTGCCCTACTTGAACTAAATCATCTTTACCAAATAACTTTTCGATAAGTACACCCGAAACCTCAGACGGAACTTCAGAATCCACTTTATCGGTAGCAATTTCCAAAACTGCTTCATCGGCTTCAATTTTGTCGCCTACTTCTTTTAACCAATTTGTGATTGTTGCCTCTGCAACGCTTTCTCCCATTTTAGGAAGCTTTAATTCAAATCTTGCCATATTGTTAATCTAAAAGGTGATTTTGATTTTCAGTTTGCGAAATTACTAAATATTATCAATATAAATTACACTAAATATAATTTTTACTTCATTTTTACAACTTCTCCTCTATCATCAGAAGAATCGCTACCAATTATGAAATTTGTTTTTTTGGGTATAATTCTAAATATAATCCCTTTGTTTCTATAATTTTCATGAATATTAATGCATTCTTTGAAAGAAACAAACTCATTATCCAAAATAATCTGTGTCCCTTTTCCTATTGAAATTAACGACAAATTTACCTCTTTTTCTGTTTTCCAATCGAGAAAATCGACCTTTTTTTGTACCACAAACGCTATTATTTTTGCTAATACTGCAGATGAGGATAACAACAAATAATTTTTAGGCATGCTTTTGATTTTTTCCCTACCCTGAATTCTTTTTATCAAAGAAAAGAATACAATTCCTATTTTCATAAATGCCGAAAAAAGAAAGGAAGCCTGAAAATGTTTTCTATAAAAATACTCCATAGCTTCTTGAAATCGTTTCATATAAGTACCGTCCTTAACTGTACTTTCTCCTTTATAATGTATTACTGTTGTTTCGTGAAAATAATAATTTGATTTTCCTTTTTGCAATACCCTATACGACAAATCAATATCATCTGAATACATAAAACAATCTTCATCAAACCCTCCCACTTCATTATACAGTTCTCTTTCTAGAAACATAAAAGCACCAACCAAAATATCAACTTTACCTGTTTGATTTTCGGTTAAATGTTGGGCGTAATATTTATTTAAAAAAACAGATCTTGAAAATATTTTATACAAACTGGTAATCTTTGTAAAGGCAACCCATGGTGTTGGAACTCCTCTTTTACTTTCGGGCAGAAAATTACCAGTGCCATCTATGAGCTTTACTCCTATTATTCCTAAATTGGATTGTTTTTTGGCAAAAGCCAATACTTTTTCAAATGTATCTTCAGCTACAACGGTATCTGGGTTCAGAATACAGATATATTCACCTTTTGCCTGAGCTACTCCTATATTATTCCCTTTTGGAAAGCCTATATTTTGGTCATTTTGAATGAGTTTGATGTTTGGGAAACGATTTCTCATCATTTCGCAACTATCATCAGAAGAATTATTGTCGATGACAATTATCTCGGAATCTATGTTTTTCAAAGCGCTTTCAACACTTAGCACACATAGCTCCAAAAAATAGCGAACATTATAATTGAGAATAATAACCGATAATTGCATTTTTCAAAGATATATTTTAAGTCTTAAAGTCGCAAAGTTTCCTAATAACAAAGTCTACTCTTAATTATTAACGCTCTCGAAATTAAAAATTTTCCGAAAGTCCGACTCTAAAAGTCCAATCATCCTTACTGATACCGAAATCTGCAACCAGATTACAATCATTAACTTTATTCCATTTTATTCTAAGACCTGTTCCTATGGCCGGAGTCCAATTATCAAAACGATAGGTATCCAGATTAGAAACTGAAGAAATATTTCCGTAAAAAACCGCTCCGAGAAAACCGTTTCTTGTAATATCTGTACGATATTCCGTTTCTAAATACAATAAAGAATTACTTCGGTAGCGATTGCGAGTGAATCCCCTGCCTGTTTTACCATAACGATCCCAACCTATACTTGGCAAATCCAAATAATGGGGCTTTCCGTCGAAAACTGCCCAATAAAATATTCTAGATGCCAGTACTTTATGACGAGTATCACTAAAGGAAATATACTTCCGTGCATCTATATATATTGATTTCCAATCAGTATCACTACCAAAGGTTTTAGAATTGATACGATAATCGGCCTCAAAATAATAACCTTGTTTGGGATTTAAAATGTTTTTTCGGGAATCATACAAAGCCTGAAAAGCTATTCCGGAAGAAAGTTCATCCGAGTAATTTCCTTCCTGATATAAAGTAAAATCTGTTGGTTCTGATATTTTTGAATCTTCAGAAATATTCTGATAATTATCCAATTGAAAGCCCAGTCCTAAACGAAAATCTCCTATTATCTTTCGGCTTACAAATTGATAAAAACGAATTTGCTGATAATTTACTTCTGACTGTGGATCTTTTGAACTATTGCCGCCTAAACCATAGGTAAACTGCGGATAAATCATAAACCTATAATCGCCTATAAAATTATATTTATTGTCTTTTGTATAAATGTATGACTGTATCGGGAAAGAATATTGTCCTGTAAAACTAGTTGTTGGGGTAAAATAGACCTCGGACATTTTGGTTGTTTCATGGTTTTTGTCTAGAAAAAAAGTAGTTACGAATGACACTACCAGTCCGCCTTCGGCGCTCTTCATATCTGGAGCAGGCATTAGAGAAAAGGCTATTTTTCTTGATTCTTTTGTTTTCAGACTGTCATTTTTCAAAAAAATACTTTTCAAAATCTGCTTTCCATCCAAATCATTGCTTCTAAAGTCTATTTTCTGAGAAAAAGAAATAAAAGAAGTAAGAACCACAAAAAACAGAAGCAAATTTTGTCTAATGAAACCCATACATTTTATTAAATATTTAGGAAAAAATAACTCTTTGGTCTTCAAATATAAGGAAAAAAAGTAAAACAGATAAGTGACATAAGTCCATTTAAACTTAGCTTCTTGCACCTTTATTTAAGAATTAGTTTAATTCCCAAATACAAAAAAAATATAACCTCAATAGCCCCGATGAAAGGGAAAATCCTTTTTATTTTTCTTTTAAAAATAAAAAGATTGGAATGACAGCGGGAACGATACCCCGAAAAAAGCCTAATTATTCGCTCCTTAAACCTTTTATTTATGAATTTAGGATTACAACCATTTGTTTGATATCTTGCTTTTGATTTCAATTTGAACACAACAATGCAAAAATTTTTCATCCTTTTTTTTCTGGTTCTAACAGGTTCTTATGCCCAAGTTCCGGGCTGTACAGATCCTCTTGCGAAAAATTTTGACCCAAAAGCTACACTAAACAATGGAAGTTGTCTCTATGCTTCCGTAAAAGTAAAGCCTGAGTCCACGCAAAAAATCAGCGATTCTATCTCGGAAACTTCTGGTTTGATTGCTTTTGAAAATACATTATGGACACACAATGACGACTACGATACAACTCTTTATGGTCTAGACACGAAAGGACAAATCAAGAAAAAAATTAATCTTCAAGGTTTAAAAAATACAGACTGGGAGGCTATTTCACAAGACAGTTCGTATCTCTACATTGGCGATTTTGGAAATAACTACAAAGGAAACAGAAAAGATTTACGGATTTTGAGAATTGAAAAAAAATCAATCTCAATGTCTACTCCCGTGATTGATAGTATTTCTTTTTCGTATGAAAATCAAACGGATTTTGCAGCTCAAAAACCAAATACCACTGATTTTGACTGTGAGGCTTTTGCAGTATTACAAGACAGCATTTATTTGTTTACCAAACAATGGACAACAGAAAAAACAAGTATATATTCCGTACCCAAAAATCCAGGAACACATATTGCACAACTCAAAGTAACCCTAAACGTAAAAGGCTTAATAACCGATACTGCTGCATTACCTAAGAAAAAAGGAATTGTTTTATGTGGGTATTCTAAAATGCTTCAGCCATTTGTGTATCTATTATACGACTACAAAAACAACAATTTTTCGACTGGAAACCAACGAAAAATAAAAATTGCATTGCCATTTCATCAGATAGAAGGAATTACTACCCAAGATGGATTACTCTTTTACCTAACGAATGAAGCCACTATAAAAAAACCATTTGTAAACACTCCTCAACAAATACATTCTATTGATTTAAGTTCGTATTTAAAAGAGTAAATACCTCATCTCTCTTAGCTCAGCAAGAAACTATGCAGGTTTAGAAAACGAATTGGATGTTGAAGTGCTAGATTTGTTTTAGATAATTGAATTACTATGTGAGCACGGATTACTTCGTCAATTCACTTCGCTCCTGTGCAAATCCGCGCTATCATTGTACTTAATTTATAATCATAACATATCCGGGCGATCGGGCTATGCAGGGCTGAAACGCATTATTCCGCTAAATTGCCTAAATCTACTACAAGAATTAGCAAATCTTTTATAGCTAAAATAATTGTAAAAAAATTGGTGGAGTTGATCCTTCACAATATATTAAATTATCAAAAGCAAAAATAAGAAAAGGTTCTAAAGAACAAACTCTAGTTCGCTAATCTTACATTACTGTACAGTTAGAGAACATCTCTGTAAAAGGGGCGCACATCTATTTTTTCAAAAAGAAATTTCTATTAATCTTTGGAATCTTATAAGGGAACAAATATTGAAATTAAGATAGAAGGAGAGGTACTATCACTAGAGAATAACAACCATTGATTTTATAGAGAAAATTTTGAAGAATTTAGCAAAAATAACGATTCCAAATTGCCACTAATCAAATAAGCAAATCAGGAGGAGGGGTATGTCCCTTAGAGATTGCAACATTGATATTATCATGTGCAGCATAACTCATTATGGTTTATTTGTTCCTGAAGGTCTTGTAACAACAGTTACCTCAGGAACAAAAACCAATTAAAAAATCACAAAGTATATCATCAGATTCATTTACATTCAAATTGAACTTACATGAAATTAATTTTTTATTATATCATTTCAAAAATTGACCGAGTTAAGGATTCTGGGGCTTAATTTTTAATCAATTTCCAACCTTTTTTAACAAAAAAAAGACATTACTGAGTATATAAAAAAACATTAAGAATATGATTTAGATACATAAAGAACTTATAAATAAAAAACTTTTTAGATTCAAAATGGAAACCCCTATTTTTATATGTCTAAAAAAAGACACACTATTTTTTTGTTTTTTTTAAAAAAAAAAAAACAAAAAAAAAAAAAAAAAAATAGTTATCTGCTTTATTTACAAACACTTAAGACACATGGCTAATAATCTCAAAAGTTTTCTATCTGTTTTTATAGTATCGACAACTAATCCATTAAAATAAAAACGCTATAAATTCCATAAAATACCCCAAAAAGCTAGACACTATTTGGGGCATTTTTATTTTAATTACCTCAACACAAAGAAAACTTTATACTTTACATTCAACCAAACCAACTCAAATAATCATACTCTAAAAGAATAAATTTCATTTACCTTTTTTTACATCATAGTATTAATACGAATACTTGCTTTTATGAGAGCCAATGCAGATATTTTTGAGATATGAATATCTTTAGGCTGATGATGAGAATTCTGACTTACCAATTTTACAAATTCCTGACCTTGTTCTGATTTCTGCACATATTTTACCGTAATATATTCTTCCCATTCATTTAACTTAACACTCAAAAGATACATTTCACCAAAAAAGATATTTTCAAATTCGGTTTCTTTATACAACACTATATCACCTGATTTTAATAATGGATACATACTATCACCTGTCACAGAAATTGCACCATCACATTTAGGCAAATTCGGTATTTTTATAGTATCCAGTACTCTTTGTGGTTTTCCACTATTAAATAATTCTCGTAAACCTGCCACAGCTTCCAGATCATACAATGGGATTTCCTGGCTCGTATGAAGCGAATCAATTGTTTTTCTATCATTATTCATTATTACAATATTAGCGTTGTTTTCCTTTAGCATTGATCCGTTACCTGTCAATAACCATTCTGAATTTATTTCTGGATAATAATGTAATATTTTACACGCCTTATCAGTCCCCATATTACTACTATTATCTAAAAATTTATTAGAAAACCCTAGATCATTACAAAACTTATACTTGCTAATCCCTTTATAATCAAGATATTCCCTCATTCTTTCAGTTGACCCCATAAAAAGATGTATTTTTTTACGTTAATTATTTGTTTTAATGTATTATTTTACATTATATTTGCAAAGTAAAGAAAAATAAAAATCAAAAACAATACAATTGCATACAAATTAACGGAATGCAGAAGTAAACAAAAAATGAAAATAAAAAGCAACTATATGATTACTAGCTAAAAATCGATTTTTCACAAAACGAAAACCAAATAACAATCTAAAATTAAAAACATGGATAAAACTACGAGTCAAAAAACACCACATTCATTATTAACATTTAATCAAAATTAAAAATGACAATTCCTCAAATCAAAACAAAAATTCAGGAACTGGAAAACTGGCTAATCGAAAATCCAAATAGTTCTGAAAGAAATTTAATCGAGTCAGATATAAAAAAATTAAAAAATCAATTAGAGAAAAATCATGAGTAAAAAACAAATCGAAGCCCGTATTGCATTTTTATATCTAGCACTTCAGTATTGCTCTGAAAAAACGAAAACTTTCACAGTCGGAGAAAGAATCTGCATTAATCAAGAACGTTTTCAATGGATGCACATTCTAGACAATGAAACTGTCTCTCCACGCCCCGTTTCACAAAGTATTGAAAATAAATTGAAAGAGGTTTCAAGACTTGCTGCTCAGCATAATTTCAAACCTTATTATGAAGATCCATTCAAAGACGAAACAGAAATTTTATTACAAAACTAAAAACCTGATATTATGAACACTCCAGCAACAACCAATTTCAACCCAGCTATGGACTTATCTCAATTCTCAGCCCAACAATTAAAAGAGGCTTTAAACAGAATCGAAAATAAAAAAAACGAAGAAAGAGATGCTTATAAAAAATTAGTAGCCGAAACGATTCCGAAAGCACTTTCGAGATTACATGAAACATCTGAAATGATGAGAAATGCCAAAACAGAAACCTTTCAATTGTTCGAAACTATTCTGGATCTAAAAAACCAGGTTTACGGTTTCAAGGAAAAACAAATGTCTCATACTTTCTCTAATGACAAAGAGGAAATTACGATTGGATATCGCATTAATGAAGGTTGGGATGATACCGTAACCATTGGTATTGAGAAGGTTCAAAATTACATTTCGTCTCTTTCTACCAGCAAAGAAACAGCCTCATTAGTTAAAATTGTTTTTAATCTGCTAAAAAAAGATGCCAAAGGAAACTTAAAAGGCTCAAGAGTTCTAGAACTTCAAAAACTAACCAAGGAATTCAACAATGAAGAATTTACAGATGGTGTTGAGATTATTGCTTCTTCATTTAAGCCTGTACGTTCAAGCTGGTTTATTGAGGCCAGTACAATTGGCGAAAACGGTATCAAAACCAATATTCCGTTATCTATGTCATCAGTAGATTTTTTACATGGCTATGCTTTTAATTTCTTTAATCAGCAAAACGAACAAAATCATGCAGCCTAATAGCGACATCTACACATTGGTACTTTTAACCATTTTACTGATTATAACCAACATAAAACCCATACTGATATTTAGGGAATGGATTTACTTCAAAATAAAAATAATTTTTAAACAACATCTAAATGAGCGTAAAAATAAAGCCGATCGCTGATCATGAAAGTTATAAAGTAAATAATCATACGATTTTTAAAGATGGACTCGGGAACTGGAACTGTAGCAATGATTTATCAAACAAAGAGCGTCTGGCTTTTAATCAATACGAAAGTATTGTAATCAAAAACCCCCGGTTTAAAAAACATACAACAGCCACTTATAAAGGCTAAAATGCTCCTCATACTTGTAAGCTAAAAACAGATTGACAAGTAAAAAAAGGGTTCCTGTTTCTTCTTCTTTCTGAAGAGAACCAGGAACCGGAAAACGGGCCTATTCAGCCCAATAACAAACAGCCAAAACACATTCTCTCTATTGGAATCCAAACCTTTTTAGGTTTAGGAAACAGGATTGTCATGCGGAGTTTGCTGACCTAAATTGTTAAAAAGAAATCTTTAACAAATACACCCTCAGAACGAGGTAAATACAAAATGGTATTAGAGAAGTATAAAACCATTCATTAAAAAAATGATCAAATGGTTTTGGCTGTATAAAATATCATGTCATCATATTATTATTCAAATAATTAGCAACTCTTCTTAAACTTCGTTCTTCTTAAAATCTTTCTTCTTTTTCTATCATTCATAACATTCTATCCTCATGCCTATATCAACAAACAGAAGCCTCGGAATTCAAAAAAACAAACTACTTCGTTATAAACTCATTAAAGAACTGTATCAAAAACACAAAACAGAAGATATTCCCACTACAGTGGTATGGCGTAAATATGTCTATCCTGTTTATCCCATATCACGGACTACTTTGTATGAAATTCTTTGTACACCCATCACTTCAGA
This sequence comes from Flavobacterium aestivum, assembly GCF_026870175.2. NCBI lineage: Bacteria > Pseudomonadati > Bacteroidota > Flavobacteriia > Flavobacteriales > Flavobacteriaceae > Flavobacterium > Flavobacterium aestivum. The sequence continues at coordinate 4,134,499 of NZ_CP113977.2, forward strand.
ATTAAAAAAAATAGAAGAACTTTTGGATAATCAGCAAAAGGCTTCTTAATCAATTCTAAAAGAAAAATATATTCTTTTTAAACCATCAAAACATCCTTTTTGTGATGCAAAGATGAGGCATTTACTGCTTCAAAAACGAGCTTTGTTCACTTTCCGTACAACTCTGTAAAGCCCTAGAATACAAATGTTCAAGCACCTTGCATTCGTTTTTTTTAGGGCTTTTTTCGCCTAATCTTTGCAATCTCAAAAAGAAACAACCGTACAATAAAACCGGTAAAAAATCCGGTAAAGCTTCCCCTCAAAAAACACAATCAGGTTGTTTCCCAAAAACATTTTTAATCTAATACTCAATTTTTACCAACATTCAATGGAGCAGTTTTTATACCCCACTCTAACCGCATTCTTTGCCGCTTTTATTACCTGGCTTTTTTCAATAAGAAAATCATTAGCCGAAGATCGGGCAGCCGAACTTGACAACGCTGTCAGTGCCGTAAAATATTATCGTGATTTACTCGACGACATTACCGCCCGGCTCACTGCAGCAACCGAAACAATCAAAAAAATGGAAACACAACATCGGGAACTCATGCTAATCAATCAGCAATTAGTAGATGAATTACAAAAATTTAAACAACTAAACGGAAAACAAATATGACACTTGCCCAAAAAACCCTTGAAATTGCCATTGCTCAGATTGGCGTGGAAGAAATTCCAAAAAACAGCAACTCTGGTCCCGAAGTCGAAATTTATTTAAGAAGTGTAGGCCTTACCAAAGGATATTCATGGTGCATGGCTTTTGTTTATTGGTGTACCCAAAAAGCAGCCCTTCAAATAGCAGTCAAAAATCCTTTAAAGAAAACTGGTGGCGTACTGGACCAATATAATTCAAGACCTCTTTTAGTCAAAACTATACCTCAGTCAGGAGACATTTTTATACTCGATTTAGGAAAAGGTTTAGGTCACACCGGAATAATCGAAAAAGTAGTAGGGAACACGCTTTATACCATTGAAGGAAATACCAATGATAACGGAAGTCGCGAAGGTTATAAAGTATGTAGACGTAAAAGAGACATAAAAACCATTAAAGGATTTTTAGGACTATAAAATCAAATATACCATATGAACAAAAATTTAAACCGAATTGTTTTTTTGTTTTTTTCTATCTCAGTACTGGTTTCGTGTAGTAGTCCGAAACCGGCTCTAAGCGAAGACAAAACAAAAACCATCACCATCACAGAAACCGTACACGATACCATTTTTAGAATTGAAAAAGACAGCAGCTCCTACATGGCATTATTAGAATGCCAAAACGGAAAAGTCGTACTGAAAAATGTTACTCAAGCCGAACCAGGGCGTAAATTAAAAAGCCCAAGGGTTCGGGTTGAGAACAACAAACTTAGTGTGGACTGCGAAATAAATAAACAAGAACTCTATGCTTTTTGGAAGTCTAAGCAAGTAAAAGAGGTTCAACTCCAAACCATTAGAATTACAAAATACATTAACCAACTAACCTTTTGGCAAAAACTGCAAATCTGGTTAGGGAGAATCTTCCTTATCGTACTGGTCTATTTTATAATACGATTGGTATATAAATTCTATAGACCGATTTAAAGACAAGAACACAATTTTCAAACAATTTCATACTAATACATATGTCTATACAGTCTCATTTTTTCATAGAGTCAGGAGGCTTTCCTCAACAAACCGAAGCACAATCATTTGGACCCGTTACTAATGATGAATTTAGATTGACTTCAAAGTTTACTTTAGCTAGTCCCAAAAAAGCCTTTTCTATATGCAAAGGTGTGGTTTTATTACAACCGCAAACGGGTGATCCTACCAAAGTAAACCTCATCCTTCGTCCCTACAAACAACCTTTTCCGGGATTGAATGTAAAATATTTTATCTATAGAGGTTTAGAAAAAAGTGATTTTTTCACAGCAGATTCGGTTCCTAAAATCATCGAACAAACGGCATCAACATCTGATTTTATCAATAAGATCAATATTGATTTTCATGCTTTTCATGACAATCGCAAAGATGCGCAAAACAATCCTATACCAGTGCCCGCTTTTACAGCTAAGTACATCGGTTATGACCCTGAGGTTCTGAATTCTACACTACTATCGAGTTTGTTTTTTAAAGAATCTGAATTTGTTACTGCTGGAAATACTTTCGACGAAAAAGACGATTTCGAATTGCCGCTAATTGATATGGGAAAATCATTGGGGAATTTTGCCACTGGCGAATGTGGTATTGATGTAGTACTTAACTACGGCGACTACAAACACAATTTTGACAACAGCGAATTTGTTTTTGATTTAGGGTATGCCCGCCAAGCAGAAGCGAAGATTGTTCTTAGTGGTGATGCATTACAACAAAAACTACTACGTGAACAAAGTACGCAGTTCATTGATATTGCCGCTTTTTATGGTTTATACACCTCAGAAGGTAAAGTAACTGCGGACGTTGCAGGCACTAAAACGGATAAAAAAGGAATAGCCATATACAATGAGGTCATTAACAAATTTGCAACAAAAAATAATTGGTATATCTACTTACAAGGAGATCGTACCCGCAGTTATGACTTTTATGGTGATTATAAAATAACCAAAGGAACAGGAACCAATAATATTAAAACAGGACTTCTTGAAGATCCTGGCACCCATTTGGCCACTATGACTGAAGCCAAATACGGCACAAATGGCTGGCCACTCATTATCAACACCCAACAACAGGCCAGTACCGCCACAACTAATAACCTCTATTTACAATTGGTTACCGACAATAACAATAATACTATGATGTACGGGCAAATCGCAAACCTGGTAAACGCGCAAAAAGATAACTTCATAAATGCCGATGGTTTGCGTTCAGCGCCCGATTCAGAAGGCAATTACAGCCGTCTGACCACAACAGTGCAGCTTAAAACTCCCGCAGCTGATGGTAAAAACATAGCAAATCTTAGTTTAATACTCTATCAAGGGGTAACTTATGAATATGAAGCTGGAACAACACAAGATGCTAACGGAAATCCTGTAGTCTTAAATGGGCAATCCAATTTTTTTGACGATGTGTTTAGCTTGATAAATGCCGAACCCTTACTCAAATTGAATGGTATTAGCGAATTTTCTAAAATGACTTCTGAAAAGCTCAATCTCATAAATCAGTATTATGACAAGAAGCAGCAAGGAATCACAGTAGTGCAAACCCTCACAGTCAATGATGTGATAGAAACTGGAATCGAGGCTACACCAACTGTAGCCCGTGTAACCTATCTTACTGAAGCTGGTGATGTTATGAACAATGCGGTATCAGCTACCGGAAGCACCACGCCTGATACCAAAACCAGCGCCTCAGCAAGCGGTACCGTAACCAAAAGCAAAACCTATGAGCTACCAGATCCGTACTACTATAGTCTACAACTATTTACAGACAGTACACAAACCATTACTGGACTGGAACTCAAAACAGTTGATGGCAGCACACCCAACAAAATTATTCTGGGCTTGACCAAAGCCGAAAACGACATCATCAAAGCATTGATTACTCCAGATTTAAAAAACCCACGTCTCTTTTTGATTGACTTGTTCGAAGATGGCAACGAATTGGTTTCTCCCGAAAACATAAAATACCAAAAATACAAAGTGGGAATCGTGGCCGAAAACTCAGAAGGAAAACTAAAACTTTCTACAACCGATGTGATAGTGTATTCCCTAGATAGGAAATATCATTTTAGCAAGGGGTATAGTGAGCATGTGCCATTAATTTCATACGGAATTCAAGGTGATAATTTAATTAATGAACTAATTATTATATAATTATGGAAGATTACGCAGTTGTTTTAGCCAATGATTTGGTAGTAAAAGCTTCGAATTTTGGAAGCATTCTTAATTTAAAATTTAATCGGCAAGGTAAAGTAGTTTCCTTTTTATATGAAAATCAAACATATATCGCGCTTTTTGATTTCAAATCAAATGAATTCTTAGACTATGTTGAAGAAAGTTATTTTGACAAACTAAAAGCAAAAGAAGTTTATAAAGAGGGAAATAAATATGATGGAGTTGATAAAAAATTATGGGAGAATTTTGTATTTAAGAAATTTAATAATTTAACACCTGCTAAATTTAACGATACAATCTTTGGTTTACTTAGAGATTCATCTGGATTGTGTTATAATTATTATACTTGGATTTACACAAACCCTTACAAAGTTCCTACAAATCCACAACCAGCGCCTAATTCTTTTCCTGAAGGTAGGGCATGTGATACATTTGCTAATGGCACACATGCAAAAGACTTTTTTGATGCATACAAGAATCAAACCTTTTACGATACTAGTCAAAATGACATAAGACTTGTAGGGGAAATTGCATCCTTATTAAAAAAAGCAGGTGAGAAAACAGCAGAAGCTTTTCAGAATTTTACTTTATCAGGTGTAAATACTAGTGTTTTTACTTTTCATACATCTCAAAATGGCTATTCAAGAACAGAGTTTTTGGAATATAAAAAAGGGCTTGAATTATGGCTAAAGATGTTAAAAAAATATCAATCTGAGATTGGTAAATTAGGTCATGAAGAGCAATTATTTATTTATATTGATGTTATGTATCGACATAACATGCTTACATTATTGACTCCTCAACAAAGAATTAATATTTTAAAAATTTTAGTTGAAAAAAGACTCTTACTGAATTGGTATTGGGAGAATTTCTCTATTGGTTTTATTCATAAAGAAGATTTGGCAATCAATATATTAAAATCAGTCACAAATGCAGATGATACTGATTTGTTTTTGAAATTGCTTGTTTCTACCAATGTCATAAAATCAGAATACAAGGATAATCAAGGTACAACATATAAAACTACCAATACAACACTCTACAAGTTATTATTTTATAGAATGGATGATTATGGAGGAAATGATAATTTCACGACCTTTGCGCAGGAATTACAGAGGATTGTTTTGTTGAAAAACGGTATTATCAAGGCAAATACACCTCCTTTATATACAAAAGAAGAATTAACAGCAATTGCGAAAGCCCAATTTATCTGGAGAGAAAAACAACCTGAAAATGGACCAAAAGTAGAAAGAGTAAAATACGAAATTGTAAGCAATACAGATCAAAAAATAAAATTTAAAGAAACGATTTGGCTTACAACTAAACTAGAACCTTATTATAACACAAATTCTATAGGAGTAGATGTTATTGCTGGATATACAGAAGTTCCTGTAACAAAAGAACCACGGATATTTGAGTTAGATCATTTTGATTTAGTTTCAATACATTTTTACAATAATCCTTCTTTTATTGATCTCACTGCCGATCCAACTTATAAAGGTCTAAATTTTTTCACATTTGCAGGATTTGTTGACTATATATTAGAAAAAGAAAGAACTAAAGTAGCAGAAAATGTATTTAATGCAACTCTATATGCCATTTCATTGACTATAGGTTTGGGAGAATTAATTGCAGCTGTAAGAACTATAAATGCAGCAAGAGCAATTTTAGGAGTAGGTATGATAACTAGTGATACTGCTGCCTATTTAGTTGGAGAAACAGATTTTCATAATTATCTTGTTGTAACCTATGGACAAGCTAGAGCAACTGAAATATTAGGTAATATGGCAATTCTTTCTACAATTGCTTCATTAGGCACAAATACTATTGCAGGTTCAGGAATTTTGAAAGCATATTCTAGAGAGGAAGCTCTAAAATTAGTAGGTACTGGTGAAGCAATATTGAAAGATTCTAATGCCCTTTCAAAATTGGGAGCTACTCCTGCTTTACGTTTAGAGGCTAGATTAGCACTAGAAGAAGCAATTATAAAAATAAAAAAGGAATTATATTCTATAAGAAATGTACCTGAAGCTGTAGATGTTATTAAAAAGGTAAAAGCGGATGTATTATTTTTTAAATTTCCAGGTTTAAAAAATGCTCTTGATGAATTATCTGAATTTGAAAGATTGGCTTTTAGAACAAAGTTTCTTAACTTATCGGAAAGAGAAGCTAATGCTTTACAATCTCACTGGATTGGTTCTACGTTTGCTACAAAACAAGAAATTATACAAAAATCAGAGATTTGGATAAAAAACATTAAATTGCAACAGTATCTAAAAGATGGTCGTTATGATCTAATTTCAATTTTATATGATAAACCCATTACTGAAGGATATTTACATAATGGTGTTAGATATGCTATGACTACTGCCGATGCAACAGCAGAAACACTAAAAGAATTAAATAAAGCAATAATAATTGCAAACAGAACCGATGATGTAGTAATAATAGCCAACAATTGCGGATACCCTGAACATATAATTCAAAGAGTTAAGAATCATCTATTTAAAAACGAATATTTTATACTTAAAGATGATGGAACTTTTAGTTTGGGTAGATTACAACGATTTGAGACTAATGGAGATACATTCGGTGATAGTGATCTTTGGAATCATTTTATAAATACTCCTTTTACAGAAATTACAAATGTAAGAAAAGCAGAATTCAAATGGTTAATAGCACATGAATATATAGAAGCTGGTCTTATGGAAAAACACATGCCTTTAAGAAGTTTTATTAATGGAGATAATTATTTCAGTTATGATGTAGGAGCTCATTACCTTAGTGTTAATAAAACAGGATTAATGTTTGAATTTGCACCGTATACAACTTTAGGAAGATTGCAAGTTAATATCCCTCCTTTACCAACTCAAAATTTAGATAATTTGGATGATATTTTAAATCAGTTAATAACTTTTTATAAACTAGAATAAAAAATGGAAAATTTTCAAGAGAAACTCAAAGAGTTTAAAAATCAAATAAAAGGAAGAAAAATAGACTCAGATACTGCTGGAATATTATTGTTTAAAGATTTTTTATCAAAAATGAGTGAATGGAATCATGAGGCTAGTTTTACTGAAGATTGGATAAGTAAAATTAGTAGACAACATGATTTATTAAATATTGTTGGAATAGTAGCTCCAGATTTGTTGAAAAATGTAATTTCATTAAATGAATTTAGAAATAATGATCCTCAATATGGTGATACATTCAATTTATCAAGTGCAAGAGGTCTTGATGCAGGTTTAATCTATGCACTATTTTGTTGGGATTCATTTAAAGACAATCCAGTATTTGATAAATATAAAAATTTACCTGATCCCTATGATTCCATAAAAGCATTATATATTACGGGGCATTACGTTGATAGATCAGAACCAACTAAAATTACAATTGATTCAAAATGTATAGTTAGAACACAAACTGATTTTAGGTTACCATCACTAGATTATGATTTTCTAGATTATATTGATGAAGTATGTGAAAGAAGAGGTAGCGATGGTATTCCGAATCAAGAAAAAACGAATCAATTGTGGGAAGAGTTTCAAAAACAAAAAAAATAATTATTTTTTGTATTCCCCATTAGTTCGAATGTCCTGCATAAGAATATAACTTATTTACCCGATCGCTCGGATATGTAAAAAGTCACTCATGTACGATAGCGGGGATTTGCACCCGAGCGAAGCGAATTGACGAAGTAATCCGTGCTCCGAGCGATCTGGTCATTATTAAAAATGAAATGAACCAACTCGAAATAGATTGCAAGAGTTATCAATTTTTAAAAAAGGGAAAAAAATAGTAGTCACTCTTATTTTAACAGTGTTTTGAAGTAATTTAGATTTAGAAGAGTTATGGAATTATGGGCAGGTAAATTTAGGTATTCTCAATAAATCACCTCCCCTGTCGCTAAAATCCTTTATACTGGGGTGGCAACATTTGATAGAAGGATCTATAGAAAGAAATACCAAACTTTTGTTTTTGCTTATATCAATACAAATGAGGTTGTTATTGTCGCAAAAAAGACCTGTTAAACTCTCATTTTTGCTTACATCAAGGGCAACGAGTTGGTTGTCATTACATTCAAGTTTCGTCAAATTTATATTATCATTTACATCAAGACTTGTGAGTTGATTGTTGCTGCAATGAATTGTTCTCAAAACATTATTTTTCCCTAAATTAAGGGTAATGAGTTTATTCTTCTGACAATTAAGCCATGTCAAATTTGTATTCTTACTTATATTAAGCCTAGAGAGTTTGTTATTGTAACATTCAAGTCTTGCTAAATTTATATTCTTGCTTATATCAAGGTTAGTAAGTTGGTTGTAGCCGCAATTAAGACCTATTAAACTTATGTTTTTACTTACATCAAGGGTAGTGAGTTGATTGTCCCGACAATCAAGTTCTCTCAAAGAAGTAAAATATTCTATACCGGATAAGGAAGCAATGCTTTTATTTCTAATAATCATTTCATCACGAGAAACAACAGAAGGATGATTTGAAATGAATTTATTATCGAGAGTAAAAGCCTTTGGCACTATTGTTTTTAAATATGTCCTAAAGTTTGCATCTGGTATTTCACTATAAACAGGGGGAGTATTGTTCTTTTTTAAAGAACTATCAACAAAAGGAATATTATTTTTTTTTAAGGAATTATCAACGGGAGGAATATTGTTCTCTTTAAAACAACTATAACTTATATGACTTACTACTAATACTGCAAAAACAATAATGAATCTTATTATAAGCCGATTTTTTTTTATGGATAAAGTTTTGTTTTGCATTATTTATTTAGGAATAAGGTTTTAGAAAATTAGACTTTTTTTATGATTTAGAATATTTATTACTAAAAATCAAAAGAGTATAACATTATGTAAGATTATAAATTAAATTATTTTTTGCCAAAAATTTCTCTAAATATTTTCAAAAGAAGATTCTTTGAGCTGTTCTAAAAACTACAATTTCAGTAAAAAATACTGATCCAAACGATCATAAAAATTGTCATACTCAAGGCAGAAATCATGATCTAACAAACTCGAAAAAATTACATTCTACACACCCAAACGGAAACTTAAAGCCATAGGTTCCCCTACCCTTTCATTGGCTTTTTTTTAGCCATATTTAAAAACATTATCCATTTGCTTTACAACTCTGTAAAGCCCCAGAACAGCCATGTTAAACCTCTAAGCATACGTTTCTTAAAGCTCAAAATTAGGCTCATCTTTACACTGTCAAAAGGAATAAACACTGGTAAAAACCAAAAAACAAACCTTTTTAAAGTATTGTGAAGCTTAAATAAATTATCACAGTTCTTATAAATAATCTAACCCAAAAAAAATGCCCTTGATTGCGCAGATTGGTTTGATAGAACTACAATTTATCATTCAAAATACGAACAAAATTAAAGTCAAAAAAATAGAATATGCCAACTAACCCAATTCCAGCGATTCCAATTCCTACAGCTAGATATTACCCGCGATTATCCGAGGTAGTAACTGTAGATGATTTACCAGAGTTTTTGTCTTTTGTACAAAATGGCTTAAATGCCATTTTTGATAAGATACATTATAAAAACTTACAATATTCTAAGGGGTATCGTGGCGACTCAGCCTTTTATAGTCTTGATATCGTAACAAGCGAAAAACTGGCTATACCTATCCCCTTTGGCTTATCGTTTGTACTTAATCCAGACTTAACCGGTAATGATTCTAAGATATCATCGTTTCCTATCACACTCGAGTATCAGTGGGAGATTTTAGCGTTTCTAAAAACGTTTAACTCCTCTAGTTTTTCGTTTTCACCAGAAGATTTTTATTCGGTAGGATTACAAGTTTTTCACATCAGCCAAGAACAGGTGGTTGCCCACATGCTCAATATTTTTGTTGAGCCTGCAGATACAATAACAAAATACGAGCAAGTTTTAAAAGATATCAATGAGCTGTATGCTATTACACAAACCCCAGAATATGACGAATTAAAATTCCCTCCAGGTGTAGAACAATCTATAGCGAATCTTATTACAATTATAAGTAGTCACCCGAAAATCACAAAATCGATTCCGTTGGTTTTGTTTGCAGCTTATATTTTAAAATCAGATTTGGATGTAACTAAACAAAGATTACAGGAGTTTTATAATATCATCGTTCCAGATGGTATAGAAGCTCACATCAAAAGAATTATTACCCCAAAAGCCAAAGCTACACTAGCCTTGAGCGCCGGTATTGAGTTTCCTCAAACTATTTTAAGACCTGTTAACGAAAATGGTTCTGCTTACAGTGATCCAAATGCAAAATCAATATTTGCATTCGCTCAAGCACAACTGTATGCTGATACTGAAGCCGGAATAGGTTACCAATTAGAAATGGGAGGTTCCTTAATGCCTTCTAAATATGCCATGATTGGTAAATCCGGATTAATTCTGGAGTTAGATACTTTAAAACTCGATTTAAGTAAGAAAACCAATATTCCGGAAGCCGATGCCGATGGCAGACCTAATGACTTTGTTGGAGTATATGCCCGTGCGGTATCGGTAACCTTACCTTCAAAATGGTTTCATGATGATACAGAATCAACAGGAAATACTACATCAACATTAAAAATTGGTGCTTCAGATTTATTAGTTGGTACTGGAGGTTTATCTGGAAATATTTATCTGGAAACGGTTCCTGTGGTTACAGGTGGGGCTTTTAGCTATTTTAATGACAAGTTCGATTTCATTTATCCGATTACCATGTTCGAAACTGGAGAAAATGATAAGGTTGTTAAAGAAAAGAAAATTGCTGATTACACAGCTTTAATTAGTTATTTAGAGGAATTAAACGCTACAAAATTACCATACCCTTTTAAGTACCCGCTAACATTAAAAACAAGTGCTACATTAACATCTACAGTAGTAAGTCCTTCAACTATTTATACTTTTAATACTGCTCAGGAATACCAAACCTTTTTATCAAAACTTATTGAAAATACACTTTGGAAAACCATAGGTTCATCTAATAAAGGCTTTAAAGTAGGTTTCAACAAATTTGATATTACCTTCAAGCAAAACAAAGTTATTGGTTCTAATATAAAAGGATCATTAATCATAAATAAGTTCAAGGCAGCTGATAACGGACCATTCAGAGCAAACATTGAAGGCCATTTATATGATAATGGCGATTTTAACCTTACTGCTTCATTTCCTAAAGAAAATGAGCCTAAAAAAGCCACATTATTCAACTTTGTAGACTTTAAATTTAATAGTTTAGAACTAGGTAAAGAACAGGATGATTATTACATCGGAACATCGTGTGAGGTTTCGTTTCCGAACGCTGTCATGAGCAAATTCATGGGGAATCAAAAAATCATTCTCGAAAAATTACGTATTTACAGCGATGGAAACATCGAACTTGAAGGAGGTTCCGTTCCATTACCTATAAATCTTTCTTTAAATCTTGGACCCGTAAAAATGGGAGTGTCCAACATCAATTTTGGTGCCACTCAAATCACTAAAGATGGCGTACCACGCAAATACCACTTCTGGGGATTTGATGGAGCTATCAGTGTTAATCCGCTAGGGTTGGATGCACGTGGTGAAGGAGTTAAATATTACTATACCATTGATGATGGCCCTAAGGATTCGTTTTTACATATTCAAACGATCGAAATAGATTTAATTATTCCTGCTCCACCAAAGCCTGAAATTGCATCAGGAGGAACGAACGGTAACACAACAAAAAAAGAAACTGAGAAAACATTAGCTATTATTCACGGTATGCTATCGCTACCTCAACCTGGTGAATCTCAAGAATTTACAGGAGAGGTTTCTTTAAAATTACCAAAAGCTAAAATATCAGGTGGTGTTGGAATGCGCTTTATGCCAAAATACCCTGCCTTTTTAGTCGATGCTCATATCGAATTGCCTACTCCTATTCCGCTTGGTTTTATATCAATTTCGGCTTTTAGAGGTCTGCTAGGATTTAGGTATGTAGCCACCAAAAAAGCTGCTGGATTAACGACTGATAACTCTTGGTATGAGTTTTATAAGCATCCTAAAAAAGGGATCAATATTAAGAAATTTAGTGGTCCGCCAGATTCGATGCAATACAATTCTCCATTCTCTATTGGAGCTGGAGCAACATTCGGAACCACCGCAGATGGCGGACATGTGTTGTCATTGCGAGCGATGTTATTATTGTCACTTCCAACCTTATTTTATATTGAGGCTGGGTTAAACGTTATTGCTGGCCGATTAGGTCTTATTGAAGACGATCCTAGCAATCCTCCGTTTTTTGCTATGGTGGCTTTTGGAGACGACTCTTTGGAATTAGCAGCTGGAGCAGATTTTAGTATCCCTAAAGATAGCGGACAAATCTTTCAATTGCATGCTTTATTAGAGTCTGGATTTTTCTTTAAAAACCAAAAACCTTGGTATGTAAATTTAGGAACCAAAAAAGATCCAATCACTGCAAGGGTATTAAGCTTATTTACTGCCAAATCATTTATCATGCTTTCGGCTCAAGGTATTGAAGCTGGAGCAAGATTAGATTTCAATTTGCAACAAAGCTTTGGACCTGCCAAAGTGCGTTTATGGGCCTATATCGAATTAGGAGGAAAAATTTCATTCAAACGTCCTCAAATGGGTGGTTACATGACCGCAGGCGGAGGAATTCAGATTAAGATTTGGATTGTAAATGTAGAGATTGTTTTAGACACCGTGTTCTCTGTTGAGTCTTTTAAACCCTTTTTAATCTACGCTAAATTAGAATTAAGTGTACGTGTAAAAATTGGCTTTGTTAAAGTACGCAAAAACTTTACAATAGAATTGCAATGGGATATCAATAGAGTTATTGACCGTACTCCATATAGCCCACTCCCTAAAGGAACAGATGGAGATGGAATCGATAACAGAACTTCAGAATCTGTAAAAGGGGTACATATGCTTACCAATCAAGCGTTCTCGCTTAATTATTTTGATACTCTGCCTAGTGCAAGTACTATTACTAAAGTAATTCCTTTGGATACTTATATTGATGTTAAAATGGCTAAAGGAGTATTGCCAAATCCGCAATTATCACAAAAAATTGGTGGCTATACTTCCGGAGCAAATAATTATGTCGATATGATGCCGCCAGTTAGTACAGCAGCGGGTAGAAAACTCCGTCAGGTAAAACACCAGTATTCTATTCAATCCATTGACCTAAAATCCTGGAATGGCAGTTCTTGGGAAGATTATCATCCTTTTGAAGCTGTCGTAAAAGAAGCTGATAGAACCGATGCACTGAAAAAATTACCATGGGCTCAATGGCAAAAAACTATTGATCAATATGATAGCATACGTGTTTTAGCAACCAATCCATTTTCATTTTTAAGTGCTGGTGAACCTGGTTGGCACGTTCCGGAACAATACGGAATTACTCCGTCTAAACTGTTCTGTGTAACCGATAAAATAGAACCAGAATACACTGATTTCCTTAACAAGAATATTGGAAAACGTTTTTATGTCCCTACTCAATATGAAGCAGATAAAATTAACGGACTGTTTTTTAGGCTCATTGGTGAAGGTCAGGTTATTGATTTAACCCAAGCAGAAAGCAAAATAGAACCAGGAGATTTTATGAGTATTACTGGAGAAGGTAATCCTTTTGGCTACAACAGATCATTATCATTTCAAAACTATAATCAGTTAGAAATTATATTCCCAGAATCGGCTATTGAACCAACTTTAAACCTTACCACACATGCGAAAGAAGTAAAAATAAAAGCCTATACGGCTGTAACAAAAGAGAATGAAAAATTTGTTTCTTATGAAGAGGTTTATCTAAAAAAGACTAAAACTGGTACTGTAACTGCAAAAGAGTTGACTTATTCAAAAAATGAATTGTCAAGCGCAATTACTTTATATGATGCTCAAAGTGATGCCATTTTAAAAACTAAAATTGATAAAATTGTAATTACACCTTTAGCAGCCAATTCAGAACGTATCCTTCAAATTAGAAATGAAATAGCTCAATTATTCAATAGCACTTATGGAGCAGCATCAAATGGAGAAGTTGAGATTTCCAATCCAATTGATATGGCAAAATACAACCAACTATTAGCAGAGCTGGCACAATTAAAAACTGCTGCTGGTAACGAAAATAGCAATCCGATTGGCAATCCAAGTGCTTCAACCTTCACTCATTACTATGGATACAAAGGAACAACTGTTTATACATTTGATAGCATTTTTAAATATGATGATACCTATCTTATTTCATTCCATCCTAAACCAAACACTACAGTTCTTGTTCAAATTGACGCTAGTGGGAAGTTGTTAAGAGAGCGTTTGCTAAACGGTTTTGTGACTTCGATGCAAGTGGTAAATGGTAATTTATTACTTACTCAAGGTATAGATGCCAATCAATGCAAAGGAATTGGTGAAGCAATTATAGATTATGATTTTATAGTGGGTTGCCAAAATCCTGCTGCAACAACAGCAATTATTGAGCTTGATCCTGAATTGAACCAAATCTTTGGATTACAGTATCCTGAAACTTATTCTTTAAGGTTTAACAAATTGTTTCCTTTAGCTAATAATGAGTTGCTTTGGATTAATACACTGGCTAATGAAACTCAAATCAATTGGGTTAATAACAGTAATCGTTCTATTGTCCGTCGTGTTAAAATTAACGAAGTGGTAATCAAAGCACTTCAGCATAGTGACACCGAATTTAGCTTGATTACAAAAGATAAAAAGATCATTCTTTTTAATACTAACACAGCAACTGTAACTAATACAAAAGTAGTTTCTGACGCATCTATTGTCGAAATCATTGATGCTGTTATTGCAAATGATAAAATTTTGGTTTCAGTTAAAATGGAAAACGGAAAATTTGGGTTAGCGCAAATTAATGGTACCACTCTCAACATTGTTAAGAATGATACTATTTTCAATTCGGCTGTTTATCTATCAAACCATACATTAAGCAACAATACCCTATTAGCATATAACAAACAATATTTGTTCTTATTTAATGATGCGTTAGAACTCACACGATTGATCGAAAGAAGAAATTCTACAGAAGGAGCTTCTATTATTAATGTTCAAAACGAACCTTCTGCAAATGAAATCCTAATGCTTTCTACTAAGAAGGATGAAAAAGGGGTTTACTTCTCTCTATTTAATGACCAATTTAATAACTGTTCATTGAATCCTGTATCAACAGTTTTCATGACTTCATCTACTTCAACATTAACTAGTGTAACTACAAGTGCTACGGAGCTTAGTATTGCTGCTCCTTTAGAGTATAAAAAAACAATTAAGTATTCAGACTTAATCACAGTCAATGATACTATTTGTTCAAATGGAAACAATCCTGAAGATGATGTAGAATTAGATTATACCACTTATATACAAAGAATAGGTTGGTTAAGCAAAGAGAGTTATGTTCATAATACAACCATACCTAGTGTAAATGCTGTACAGGAAGACAAAGCGGCAATGGTGGCAGCAATCCAAAATACGGTTCAGCCTATTTGGAGACCTAATACAACTTATTGCTTGAATTTTAAACTACAAGATACTGTAGATGATAAAAATGCTGTAACGTATGATTACTACTATGGATTTAAAACATCAGGACCTGTAGGTCACTACCCTATTCCTGATCCAGTAACACCTGTTGGAGAGACACCAACTCCAAAGAATGAACTAACAGATTTAGCAAAATCGCCATTAGCATCATTAAGACAATACCTAGATTACAACCGTTCTTATCCTAATGCAGACGGAAGCTTGCTGCAAGCTAAACCAGCTTATTATGGAAACGAAGAATGCAAAGTCTCGTTGTTTTTTACAAATCCATACATGCATCACATGCTCACAAATTGGGAAGAATATGGAAGCCGAAACGCAATTAAAGGCGCTTTAAATATCACTATTAAAGACCCATTAAATGATGAGATTATTCCGTATCCGCTACCAACAACAGCTACCAAATATCCTAAGGCAGAAGATATAAATGCAAAATGGATTGATGATAATGATCCTAGGATTCCTGTTGGAGTGCAGTTGCTAAACAACTTTATCAATGCAGTAAATAAAGAGAATTCTTTAATGAAATGTCAATTGCAAATTGGAGCTCCTTTAAAACCAAAATCATATGGTTATGAGGTAGTCTTAACGGATTTGAAACCTTCAAAATTGTACACGCTTTTATTGAATAATTATTTTGATGATAACCAAGACGGAATAATCCAAGAAGCTGAAAACGTATTGGTGCATCAGTTTGGATTCCAAACCTCACGTTACAAAAACTTTGATGAACAAGTAAACAGTTTTATCATTAAGGAAAAAGACGAATCAGGGCTTGTAATCAAAACCCGAGAGTCAAAATTTGACATTAAGTTAAACTTAGTTCAGGATCAAATAGATGCCTTATACCATTTGGTTTCTGTCGCAACGGTTGCCAATACATTAAGTGATTCTATTGCCACAAAATACCAACATACATTTGATCGTGCAATAGAAGGTGTCTTAAAATTATCTCCGCTTGATCCTGCTCAGGGTACCGAAATCAATCGCATTATCAATGCCAACGGTGATATCGTTGCGCTTTTAATTCGTAACCCGGAACCGTTTAATATTCCTAAAATGCCATTGGCAGAAATAAAGGACACAATTACAGTGGTTGATGTAACTATTAATGCAGAAAACAAAGAAGTATATGCTAAAAAAGATAATTACAAGGTATTGCATTCTAAGGACTATTCTCAGGTATTGATCATGTCTGATACTAAGAAAATCACCGAAGAAAACTTGAACTTCAAGTTTGAATACAGAAAGTGGAACAATAACGGGGAAATTGTTAATAGCAATGTGCCTTTGACATTACCGGTTGAGAATGGTGTAGTTGTACTAAAAAATATAAATATAAAACAATAATAAAAATGAGTTCTATAAATCTTCAAGAGAGCCAATTCACCGGTTGCGAAACCTATATAGCTATTGTAGTCGATGAATCTGGTTCAATTAATGGAAACGAAGCACAGCAAATACGCAGTGGGTTAACTTCATTTATCAATTCTCAAGCTCAGAGTAAAATAACACTTTCGTTAATCGGTATGTCGAATAATGATGGCAATTTAAGATCTGATCATATTATTCAAAAAAGAATTTCAAGTAATCAATCGGAATTTACAAACTGGATTAATTCATTTGGTTCCAGATCAATCAACCCACAATCAGATTATTGGGCATCGGGTTTAGACGTTGTTAACAATTTAACAGTAATTCCAGACATTATTGTTGTTGTTACCGATGGTTTACAAGCAAGCAATACCAGCATACTAAAAGGTTTATATAGCAATCTAAACCAAAAATCACATGTTTTTGTTTATGGTGTAACAAGTAGTGAATCTACAGCCACAGAATTGGTAACTCCACTTAACTTTTACTTAGGGAAGGAACCTATCCTAAAAACTAACGGTACTTCTATTCTAAATACAGACTATATCAGAGTTCCAGATTTTAGTACTTTGGGTTCGGAGTTAAACCAACTTTCGGCTGATTTAGCCACTGCACAAATAGGTTGTGTTGCCAATGTGAATATTGTTGAAAATAAATTGGTTTACCCTATTTTGAAAAAAGGGATTCCTGTTCATCAAGAAGCCGGTAGCTTAGTGCTAAAAAACAAAAGCCGTGTTGATTTGACATTAACAGCTGGTACAAGAATTCACAATGCCAGTAACTTAGACGGATTGGTTTTTAAACTAAGAGATACTGTTACCATACCTGCCTTATCACAAGTAGAAGTTGTGATTAGAATTGATGGAACGCCTGTGCTTATTGGAAACTATGCTGCACCTATAATTTTAAGAAAAGTTAATAATCTTAACGGATTCAATATCAGTTTTACTGTAACAAAGGAAGTACATATCGTTGGGATTACTCCAGGTAAAACAGCGCTCCAATCTCCTAGTTTACAAATTATAGCTGCGGGTTCAAAAGGAATAGACAGTACAAAAGGGATGCATCTTCGTTGGCTTCTTGCTGGCGAATTAGGCGAAAAGCATCTTCCAAAAGGAAACTTATTTACCGGTGCCAACTTTGGTTTTAACAAAAATGAGGATTATGTAAAAGTCTATAGAGCTCCATATGCAAAAATTAGTACTGCCATAAATTTCAGTAATATTCCTGAATTGGTAGACAATAAGAATGCACTATGGATTTATAAAACGATTAATCCTGAAAGATCGATTTATGTTTATTTTAAAAACAAATTAAAGTATCTATCTGTAAAAGCTACTATTAATCCCAGAACTAATCCATCTGGTTTTATTCAAGCCTACGGAAACAATCTGATTGAAATCGAAAACAAAAATGAATTGTTTTTTGCTGCAGAATTAAACTTTGGTTCAGTAACTACCTCAAGTGCTCTTAGATTAGAAACATTGTCTGTAGCTGAGAATACTATTTTGTCACCAAAAAGAGTGACCACCAGAAAAACCTATGCCTCATCTCAATTAGACGCTGTTCGCTTGGTAGCCGAAAATGGACGAAGTATCCGATTTAAAGCCAGCAATTGTACACTAGGTGAAATCAAATTTGAATTTTATTCCGATTTCATTAAGCATGCAAATGAATCTGAAACCTGGGATTTGAAAGGGAAATATGCACTAAACCAAGATGATACCAAAGTATTTGAGCAATTAGAGCCAAAACTAAATTCAGTTCATGGAAAATGGCTAAAATACAATGATGGTGAGTATGTAAATATTGCCAATTATAAAGATAAATGGAATCGACAGGCACAAGCTGGTGATAGAAATATTAAGCAAGTAGTCGAAAAATATCTTGAATTAAGCAATAATCAATCATTAAATAATCCTACCGCTTTAGAGACCATTAACTTTGGAGATACCATTGTGGGAACTCCAAATACAAGCGAAGTATCAAATTTAGATTTACTAAACATTGCAGCAAATGATTATCATGTTGCTCGTATGTTGGGGTTAGGCTGTATAGATATAGATGACAACATTCTTTCTGGAGATTTTATTTATCTCACAGAGTACACCACTTTTGGGGATTTAAAAGATGGTTTGGGAGCAAGAGAGATACAGCATCTTTCTATGAGTATACCAACTTCTATAGAAAAAGAACGTTTTCCTCTTCCTGTACAATTAAATAAAATTGTACCTGGTTTAAATGTCGATGAAGAAGGAAAGGAACCATTAAAAATTACCAATGCAGAGGGATATAGCTTTGATGGAAAAAAAAGATATGTTAGTTTATTCATGGAAGACATCATGGATTATGGCACTAATACTGCTTTTTTCGATTCTTCATTAGAGTATGACGGAAGTAATTTCACATTCCCAATTTATGTAGGGGTAGATTATAAAATTGGTCAGGAACCCAATTGGAGAAAACCAGAATTAGCTAGAGATTTAGACTATTTTAATGTCAATAAAGACTTGGCAAAATCCTATAATGAACCTGCTCCAATTATTATTCCTGAATCACAAAAATCATTTTTGAATGTTCGTCAAGATGAAATAGGAATTAATGAATATAAGTATCAAGGATATGGTATTAATATCTTTTCAAGAGCAACATCGGGTAGGCAAATAAGTATTGTTTCTAACATAAAACCTACCAATACCCTAATGCCACCAACTGGGATTAACCCGCTCTTGATTACTCCGGAAAGTCCTTTGATGTTTACATCTCAAAGCGAGCAAAATCGCTTAAACACAATTACAACAGAGGACAAAACCTATATCAGAATGCTTTTTGATTATTATTCGGTTCAAGAGTTATTGAATTATACTATTCCAAAGGATATGAGTCTTACGGATGCCTTAGCTCCGCATACTATATATCCTGATAGTGAAGAGATATTTGCGGATTATTTTAAACTCTATTTTAGAGATAGTCTTCCTCAAATAGAATATGCAAAAATTATTAGTATAGAAAGTGATCCAACCAATAGCGTCATATCAACTGTTAAAATCAAAGGATATACCGTTATGAGCACCGGTGAAGTAATCAGTCTGACGATAAATGATGTGAATAAAGATCGATTCATTGGAGGAATTTTAACTATTGGAGATCAAAACTTTGTTGTTACCAAAGTTTATTTTGAAGGAGATGTTGAAAAAGTCGATGTAATGAACAAAGAAGTAGCTTCCAGTATTGTATCTGAAGGAAATGCGACTATCGATTCTGAACAGATAAAAGCGATTAAAATTCCTGAAAACGGATTATGCACTTTGGTTGAGAACATGTTAACGCCTTCAAATTGGCATCAACCAGGACCTATTAATTTTCAAGTTCAATATCCGGCTAATTTAAAATCTGTTCATAGAGAAATCATTCAGCCAAAAGACAGTCAGGGCAATGGTGATTTACAAATAGAAAAAACAAGAGGAATTTGGGAAACAGCAAATATCGAAAGAGTTGAAGAAACAGTGTATGAAACAGATGCAAATGGAGATGAGGTACCATTGCCTGGAACCAAACACTTGGGGCTATATAAACTAACTTTTACTGATTTTAAATTACCTCAACACACTCAATATAAAGGAGAAAACATCGAAAACTCGGTAGAATGGTTTAATGGTATCGTTCGATTGTTTACTAAAAGCTCTGTAGAGTCAGGAAGTACAATACCTGTAAAATCAAGAAAAGAGTTCAAAGTAGTACGAACAGAGAATATAGGGACTACTAATGATTTAGTGTTGTATATCAATGATACGAATTTTAAATTAGGACAAAACGGTAGCACATCGATGGATCCAAATTATGATGAAATTATAGTTGGGAATCAAAAAGTGAATTATTATCCAAGCTATAAAGTATATCTTTTTGCCAATCCTGCGTATGGTTTAACGAAAGCAAATATACTTCCAAGAACGGGAGAAAGCACACACTATTCGATATTTGGAATTAGTGGTCATTCTAATAAATTTGACTACGATTCAAAAATTAGTACGCCAAGCCCGATGTATGCTGTTAGAATCGAAGAGCCAGTTAGACCGGAACAACCAGAAGGAGCTTTGTATGCCACTCGACCTGATTTCTTTAAACGTTCTACTTATACATTTACAACCAAATACAATCATAAACCATATGGTGTATTGCATTACAGAGCCAGTGATGAAGCAATATTAAGTACTTTATACGAAAGAGGAACCATTACTACGATCCGTGAAAAACTAAAACTACTTGGTGGAAATAATGAAACCTATTTCACCAATAGATGGGAAAACTTTTTAGATTTCAATACACTAGAAACACAAGCAAATTATACAGAATTTCCAACAGAAGGTGATCCTTTACTCAAATTTCGTTTGCCCGTACCAGACAATGTACAATTAATCAAATCAATTAATGATTTTATCGATTGGCATAATCAAACACAAAATAAAACGGTAGCAAAAATTAGTTCATTATCGGCACTCAATCAGGTTATAATTTCTACAGCAGATGGAATTGAACAGAATTTATTAGCGATTCACTTTATAGAACAAGCCATTCACTCAGCATTTGTACCACTAACGGAAGTACCAGTTATCTATGATTTTATTAATGATGATCCAACATATGTTCCTATTGCTAAGAAACAAACCATCAAAGATAAAAATGGACATATTTTAAAACCAACCGATCCTGATTTTGATATGGCTCCAATGATGAAAATTGTGGATATCGCAGAAAACAAAGTACAGTTTACTGATTTCAGTTTAGACGGAACCTCGAATAACTTTTATTTCTATGGAGTACGTGAAATGGATATTAAAATGAATTTTGGAGAGTTTAGCCCTTTCAAAGGCCCTATAAAATTAGTATCGTCAAATCCGCCTCAAGCACCAGAAATTAAGCGAATCATGCCAGTCTTAGAGAATCCGGTTTTAGGTATTAAACCAGCTATTCAAATAGAGTTGAATCCTTATCATCCAGAGCATAAGATCAAGAAAATAAGTATATATCGTGCTACTTCAATGCTTAATGCGCAATCGATAAGAACAATGACTCTTGCCAAAGAAGTTGTAATTAGTGAAGACACATTGTCTCCTGATTTCGAAAATATCTGGTCAGTCTATGATGAGTTTGAAGATTTAGAAAGCATTCCTTTTGGAGATGGCCTCTTTTACAGGCTTACTGTTTCACGAGAAATTGAATATGCAGATCCAAGTTCGTCAGAACTGAATCCTATTATCAATATTGATTATACACCGTCACAACCATCAAAAATCACTGCTACAGTTATTGCCGATGCGGTTTCGCCTCAATCACCTGTATTACATGCAACAGGAACTCCTACAGGAGCAAATGAGTCTGTGTTAAAACCAGTAGTTTTCAATTGGGAGAAAACAGTTCACAATGGAAAATACCATCTCTATAAGATGAACAATCAAGGAAATTGGGATAAAATCCATGAGACTGTCTCCAACGGAAATGCTATCGTTCAGCCTTTACTAGAAACTAAATTAGGAAGTGATGAATTGATTATTAAGACTGTTGATGCCGAAAGAATCTACCATCATTTCAAAGTAATCTCTGTGAACTCTTCAGGTATGTACAGCAGTGAAGAAAAAATTATAACCCTATAAATCTAAAAAAATGCCAATGACTAAACTCATTGGCATTTAAAACTGGTTCATCAAATAAATAATTATAGCACGAAAATAAATTAAAACAACATGGCAACAAGCAGAATCAACATTAGTAACAAATTTGAAAATGGTGATATTCCTTCACAAAACGATTTCGGGGAAATTTTTGATAGTTTCGTTCATAAAGACGAAGATAAAGCCAATTTTCAAATGGTCGAAGCCGGAATCGATAACCAGCATTATGTAACACCAGCGCTTTTGAATACAGGTTTACGAAATATAGGAATCATTACTGGTAATTGTTATATGCCATTCAAAGAGCATATTGACAATTTTAGCGGCACTACTCTATCGTTAGAAAAATTGCCTATCCAATATAGTGTTAAGGTGTATAAGAATGGGCAACTATTACTTGAAGGAGAAGATTATACCATAAATTACGATACAGCAGTAATTACTTTTTCTTCAAATGTAAGCAATAGAAATATCGAAGTAGATTATTGGTATAAAAATTTGAGTCCCAATCCTGGAAACGGATCAGGTACTGCTATTGATCTCACCAATTTTCTACATACAACAGGAAATGAAACTAAAAGTGGTATCTTAACTTTTAACAACACTACTCCTACTTCAACAAACGGTATTGTATTAACAAATAGTGGTGCTACAGCTACAGCACTTGATGTTACTAATAGTAGTGCAGGAAATGGAATTGCTATGTCAAATTCATCAACAGGAACTGCTGTTAAATTATCAAATACCGGAGATGGGGTTGCGATAAATTTAAACTCAGCAACTGCATCAACAGGTGATCTATTACAAGTAGCAAAAAATAATGTTGTTAAAACAAAAATTGACAGCGAAGGAAATGTAACAGCACCAAAGTTTACTACTACTGGTGGCACAAATACACAGTTTATTAAAGGAGATGGTACACTTGACCCTACAGTTTACGCAAATAATAATTTTGTAATTCATACTACAGGAAACGAATCAAAAGACGGAGCATTAAACTTAACTCACGATACTTCGCAACAAGATGTTCTTACCATTACCAAAAACAATAGTGCCAACTGTTTAAAACTAGTACAAAATTCTAGTTCTAACGCTACTACCTCTACTTTTGATACCACTACAGCCAATGTTAACAGAAAAGCGATCAGTGTTCAAAAAATACAGCAAGAAAACGCATTTATCACGCACGATGGGAATGTCACTGGAACCTCATTTACAACATTAAATGAAAAAGCCGATATTACTGACGGATTTTTAACTTTAGCTGGTTCTGCTTCTCCAGCTGCATCACAAGGTCACGCAAAATTATACGCCAAAACTGACGGTACTACCGACATGTATGTAATGGGAAGTGATGGTGTGGAAAAGAAAATTGGTGGCGTTGTTGATTTATCAGGTAAAGAAAATACTATTGCTCCAGGATCAACTGCTCAATATTACAGAGGTGATAAAACTTGGCAGACACTTGATAAAACAGCTGTTGGTCTTGCTAATATTGATAATACTAGCGATTTAAATAAGCCTGTTTCTATGGCTACGCAGGTGGCTCTAAATAATGTACTACATAAAACTGGATTCAGTACAGAAACTAAAACGGGAGAATTAGTTATTGATAGTGGTACTACTGGGATTAGTGGTTTAAAATTAACTCGAATAACTCAACCAAGAAGTACTTATGCTACTATTCCTTCTTCAAATTATGGCTTAATTAATATAGGAAATGTGTTTTACACAACTAATGCAACATTAGTAAAAATTGAAAATACAGTTTCTAGCTCTATAGGCCCTAATAGAGGGAGTACATACTCATTATGCTATAATAACAATGATAACAAAATATACATAGGAGGAAATTTGAGTAGAATTCATTCTGTAAATCCAGATGGAACTGGTAGTGTAATCGTCGCTACATTTACGGCAAACGATCAATATTTTTATGGGATAACCGTAGCTAGTGACAATAATATATATGTTTTAGATTACACTAGTGGAAATATTCATAGAAGTACACCAGCAGGAGTAAAAACAGAAAACTTTGCAAATGTAGGAGCATATTATAATACTGGATTGATAAGCGGAAATAATGGATTTATCTATGCAGCACATGACAACTCTATAAAAAAAATAAATATAGCCAATGGTGTAGTAACTAATTTAGTTACTACAACTAAAAGTATTTACTCACTGTTTTTGCATTCTGACGGATATATCTATATGAATAATTTAGATTCTGTTGCTAAGGTTTTATTAGATGGAACCAACTTAACAGAAAATTGGGTATCTGGACTTTCGTCTCCAAATAGAGCAGAATATGGAATATGCAGCCAAGGAGGAGAATTATATATTAAAGATAATAATACAATATCAAAATTAATTCAATCACAAAAAACCCTTAAAACAGATTCCTCAGGATTAGTTGTAAGCTCAACATATTTAGAAGATGTTCCATATTTAAAAGCTTCTGATGTTGATTTATCGACTTATGCCAAATTAGCATCTCCTACATTTACAGGAGTACCAACCGCGCCAACAGCTACTGCAGGAACTAATACTGATCAAATTGCTACAACAGCTTTTGTTATAGCGAATACATCTTCTAGTATACCACATTTAGAATCTAATAATACAAATAAAACTGTTTGGAATAATGGACAAGGAAATATTGCTACCAACACATCCTTTGGAGAAAATGCATTAAAATCTAATACAACTGGTTATGGTAATACAGCACTGGGAAATGATAGTTTACCCGATAATACTTCTGGATCAGCCAATACAGCTATAGGCGCATCATCACTTAGATTAAATATTTCAGGAAACGAAAATACCGCAGTTGGTTTTTATTCTCTTTTAAACTGTAAAGGCAGCAAAAATACCGCGATAGGAAAAAATGCAGGTTCATATCTATCAACGGGAGACAATAACATTTTTATAGGTAGAGAAACTGGTTCAGGAATAACTACAGGGTCCGGAAATGTAATAATAGGATATACTGCAACATCTCCAGCAACACTTACAAACAATATAATTATTGCCAATGGAGCTGGAACTATAGCGGCTCAACATGATGGTACAAACTGGACATTTCGTGGGCAAATTAACAAAACTGGATTCGATGTGGCACCACTAACTTCTACAAGTGCAGGTAATCCAGGCGAAATTAGAATAACTGATGATTACATATATGTCTGTAAGCAAACAAATCTTTGGGTAAGAACTGCATTAACATCCTGGTAATTAAACCATAAGCTATCTACTCAATTTTAAAAAGATTAAACAATAATTTTTAAAAGGTATATAACAAAAAATTAAATAACCTAAAAAAATTATTCCAAAAACTCGAAAATACATTAAAATAATAAAAAATGGAAAACACAACAATCAATAAAGAAGAATCAAAAACAATCAATCCAGAACAATTAAAGAAGTTACAGGATTTTAATGCATTCATGGACAAAGCCAGATTGTCATTAGGAGAATTATCGATTCAATATGAATTTCAAAAAGCTGATATTTTGAGTCAGATTGCCGTTCAGCAACAAAACTTCAATGAACTGGAAAAAGCAATCAAAGAGGAATACGGAGACATTCGAGTGAATATTGAAACAGGTGAAATTGTAAAACAAAAAAAGCAATAAACTCTTGAAAACAATTTTAGAACAGTTAATAGGAACCACAGATTTATCAACCTATTTGACATAGTTCCTTTTAGCCTTTATTGGGACTTTTACAGCGATTATAATTCGGGCAAAGTCTAAGTACAAATACAGTGACGATACTCCTTATCGTTCATTCTGATTTTTCTTTCTTCAGGATAACCTGATTTATAGCTCACAACTTTAGTTGGAGCAACTAGTGATGAATTAGCATTGCTCTTTGCAAAATTTAGCATTAACAGCTATAAAATAATTTAATAATTAAGACTAGGACAAGTCATAATCACTTATTAAACAAAATATGGAATATTACAATAAAGCCAAGTCATTGACTGCAACAAAAAATGATTGTGCTGCTGGAGTCATTGGTACTTCCGTCACTCTTACCGCTAATGCAAACCAGTTTGTATCGACCATAAGTCTCGAAGATGCCAATGCAAAAGCAGATGCATGGTTGATTGCAAATGTACAGGCATATGCAAATAATGCAGGAACATGTAGGATTACTGCATGGAGAGGAATAAATCCTTCTTGTGTGGTAGAACCTACAACAACACTATCTCCTTTTAACTATATGGTCATTAGATACAAATGGGCATTAGGAGCTGGACAAGATTTTGACACTTATACCGGAATCGTAAACTCGGGAACTTCTCTGGATAATAAATGGATGGGCTGGGGACATAATTTTGGGAATGAACTCCCTAATGACACCATCGCAGCAGACTCGTATATCATGTGGGCTGGAGATAATACACAAGCAAATGGTATAGAAAGTTGTTTGGTAAATTTTAGTAAAATAACTGCGGACTACCCTACTCTTAACACAATTCAGGTAAGAATGGCTGGTTCATGGTATACTTCTGTCGGTACAGGAAATATAGATATTGAAGTAACTACCTATTTGGGCGGAACAATGGTTAAGACAGGATATGATATGATTAATGTTGGCGGAACTATGATTGACCAAAAGAATTTTTCTAAAAAAGTACCAATACAAGGTAAAGCTTTGGCCCAAAATATAGAATCTGTTACTAATCTTGGGTACATAACGTATTCCAAAAACTCCTCTACAGGGCAAATTGTAATAACTTATTAAAAAATAAAGTATGGGGAATACAGGATATAAATCTTTTGCGTCACTTGAGTTATACTTCACAGATGACAATAGTTCAGCAGGAGTAACAAAACCAAATGTAGTCACAGATCCGGATTACATTGCACCGGTTTTAGATACTGCAACTTGTGCTCCAAGTACAAGATATTATAGTGTAGAAAGAAATTTAAGTGCGGTAAAAAACAACTGCGGAAATGGATATAGCGGAAGTAAAGTAGTACTTACCTCCTATCCAAATCAATTTTTTTCTACTACTAGTGTAGCAGATGCTAATGCACAAGCAGATGCATGGCTAGCTGCAAATGTACAAACTTATGCAAATAATGCAGGAGTATGTGAAATTACCCAGACCCCGCCACATGGTGGTGGAGGTGGTAATGGCTGCTTTGTTGAAGGTACATTAATTACATTACCTGATGGTTCAAGCAAAGCAATCGAAGAATTACAGCTTGATCAACTGCTGCTTTCTTCTGAAATTGAAACATTAATTGATACCAATAATGCCAATGAATTGTACAAATGGTCCTCTGACTATTTATCAGAAAGTAGAATTACATCACCAATAACCAAAATATCGCAGAAAGTCGCCTATAAAACAATGATTATTAATCAAGGATTGTTAGAGGCTACTCCAACTCACCTACAACTGATTCAACGTGATGGTTTTTGGAGATTTATTCCTTTAGGAGATATTCTGGTTGGAGACAATTTATATACTATCAACAATGAGATTATACTGGTTACATCAGTTACGATTAACTTAGAAGAAAGAAAGATCTATCCGCTGACATTAAATCCATTTCATACCTATTTTGCAAATGGAATTTTAACTCATAATTATAAGGAAGCACAAAGTCCAAATCCATAAATTCTAATCTGATTTTAGCCACTAAAACAATTAATCTATTCAAAATCTTCAGGATTTCTCCCAAATTCAGTATTAGATTTTTTTAAACCAAAAACAATAATTAGCACCTCCTCCATTACAATTGAGTCTTTTTTTTCTCTTAACTATTTAATACAAAATTTGGGTTGACTAAACTAAAGTTTTGAATCAATTAGGTCAAAAATCAAATAATTAATCATTAAAAAATATAAAAATGAGTATCGATCATAACAGAATAAAAGTAGCTGATTTAGAAACAAATCAACCGAACAAAATCTTAACCACTAACACTATTGGAGAATTAGAGTTTAGTGATATTAACAACATCAAAACCGATAGTTATAATGCTCTTGACTATACCATTGCTGGCAAAGCATTAGATGCCAGACAAGGTAAAATCTTGCAGGACACAAAAGAAAATAGCTCCAACAAGACACAGGACATTGAATCAAACAAGACCTCCAACATTTTCTTTGGCAGTGTCAAAGCTATTTACGATTGGTCTATGGGAAAGTTCAAAAAAAAATTACTTGACATCAAAGACATTACTAACTTAATGGAGGTTATAAATGGAGAACAAGTGTATGTTCCTTTACCTACTGATGAAAAATTATTTTACAGCGGAGCTGCTGATATAAAAATTTTATTAAAAAACGACAATCAGGAATTGGTACCCATACCGGTAGGAACTAGATTTGAAATAACGGGTGATAGAAATGGGGGAAATATAAGTCCTACTGGAGAGGCAGAATTATATGGAGCTGTTCGTCCATTAGAAAAAAGCAGTACAGCAATTTTTATAAAAATTGCTCCAAATACTTGGCACATTGAGTTTATAAATACCGATATGTTGGTATATAACTACTCTGGTATATCATGGGAACTTGATTACTGGCAGAATGGAAATCGAATCGTTACAACAAACGACAATCCAATTACGTTGAATTTGAGAACTAATTCCGTCAAAAAACTACCTATTGGATGCAAAATAGAGTACACACAAAAAGGAAACGGTATAATCACATTAGTGCCTTTTTCTGGTGTAACACTTTTGACTAATTCGTCATTATCATCAGTAAAAGGGGAAACAAAGACATTAACAAAGATAGCAGAGGATACTTGGACTTTAGAAGGTAATTTGCCAATTGCGGGAACACGTGTGCCAAGAACCTATTATATAAATGGAATAACAGGTAATAATGCAAAAGGTGTTTATGAAGATTCTACTCGACCGTATTTGACCGTCGACTATGTGTTGACCTCTGCTAATTTCAAAGATGGTGATATTATATTCTTAGAAACACCAACCACATTTGCAATAACAGCGATAATTCCGTTTATGAATTGTACGTTTAAATCAGATGTTGCTTGTACACTTACTCTAGCAGGTAATAACAATACAAAGTTAGTTAAAGATGCAACTAGCGGGCATCTTATGTTTGACATTCCAAACGGAACACTAGATCTTAGAAGTTCAGTAGCTAAAACAGTAGGCGAATGGTTTAGTGCACTTACAATAAATGCATATAACTTGAAATCTGATGCGACTTTCAATTGTAATATATTTTATGCAGTAAATCTGAAAATCTTAGGTGTTTTTACTCATAATGGAGGCACACTTTTTGGGCAAACAAATCTTAATGGAACCAATAATATTTTTATAAATGGAATATCATCTTCCGCCACTTCAACTCTATTTGCTTCTGGAACACATGGCTTTTCAAATATAGAATTTAATAATATATCATGTTCCAACTCATCGACGTATTATACAGTAGCTCAATATCTAGGAAATGGGTGTAGGATATTACACGGAAATATATCATGTACTTATCCATCTTCATACACAATTGTAGCAACGGCAAGTTCTACGGCTAATCAAGAAATTATATTTAAGAATCAAGCTACCGTAACAGGTAAAGGGGGATATTGGGCATATGGAGGTATAACAAATATTACTGGATATTGTACGTTTACCAATAATGATACCATGTTCTTTTCGACTGCAGGTGCCAGAACTGAAAAGATACAATTCTACAATGCTACTATTTTCTCGAAAGGACCAATCTGGAAAGATGCAGGAAGAGGAACTATACTAACTAGTTTTAATATCACGTTTATAAACTGCACAATTTACGTTGACAATGCACTGATATATGGAAAGAATGAAATTCTTAACAACAATCAAGAAATGATAAGTAACCCCGCTATTCGTTTTATAGGAACGAATGTAGTTTATTGTACTGTTAGTACTGCCAATTATATATCTTTTAATAATGGTAACGGTACGTACTCTGGCATTGTAATGGAAAAAATAGGCTCACTTACAACTAATGGATTAATTAACAACACAATAACAGTAAATAATTTATTATAATATAGTACTTATAACCTGATATCAATATTGAGTTGTAATTTAATAACACCACTACAAACGGAACTATGAAAGTATCTATCAAAAGTTTCTGAAATAAAAAGACTTCCCTAAGTTCTTTTTAAAATAAAAGTCAATGACTACACTAAGTATAATATCCCTTAGTTAGTCATTGGCTTTTTTGTTAATACAAAAAAACATTTGCAAACACTCCCCAACAAATACACATTCTATTGATTTAAGTCTGTATTTGAAAGAGTAAATACCTCATCTCTTTTAGTTTCAAAATAAACAATTCGCATTTAGTCCTATAATAGTTTACTTTTGCAAAAAAAAAATAGCCTTGTGAATTATTTATCTGTAGAAAATATATCAAAATCTTTTGGGGAGCGTACGCTCTTCAAAGATATTTCCTTTGGGATCAACAAAGATCAAAAAATTGCCTTTATTGCCAAAAATGGTTCGGGTAAAACCACTATAATGAGTATCATTAATGGTTTTGACGAACCCGATACTGGACAAGTTGTACTTAGAAAAAGTATCCGAATGGCTTTTTTGTCTCAAGACAATAAACTACAGGATGAATTAACGATTGAAGAAAGCATTTTCGCATCAGATAATGAGACCTTAAAAGTGATCGAAGCCTACGAAAAAGCATTAGAAAATCCAGAAGACGAGGAAGCGTATCAAAAGGCTTTTGATGCAATGGATCAGCACAATGCCTGGGATTTTGAAACACAATACAAGCAAATTCTATTCAAATTGAAGCTAGAAGACTTCAAACTGAAAGTAAAAAACCTTTCTGGTGGACAGAAAAAAAGATTATCTCTTGCCATCATTTTAATTAACCGCCCTGATTTACTAATTCTCGATGAACCAACGAATCACTTGGATTTAGAGATGATTGAATGGCTGGAAAGTTATTTTGCCAAAGAAAATATTACGCTATTTATGGTAACACACGACCGTTTCTTCTTGGAGCGTGTTTGTAATGAAATCATAGAACTTGACAACGGAAAAATATACCAATATAAAGGAAACTACTCTTATTATTTGGAGAAAAAAGAAGAGCGAATTGCCTCAGAAAATGCAAGTATCGATAAGGCACAAAACCTTTTTGTCAAAGAATTGGAATGGATGCGCAGACAGCCCAAAGCCAGAACAACCAAATCTAAATCACGTCAGGACGATTTTTATGTAATTAAGGAGAAAGCCCAAAGCCGCAGAAAAGAAAATGTGGTGGAACTGGAAATAAATATGGAACGTATGGGAAGCAAGATTATTGAGCTTCACAAACTTTCAAAAAAATTCAAAGATCATGTAATCCTGGATAATTTCAGTTATGATTTCCAGCGTGGAGAACGTATCGGAATCATTGGCAAAAACGGAACTGGGAAATCTACATTCTTAAATCTCTTGACAGGAACTTTACCTTTAGATTCTGGAAAAGTGGTTGTGGGAGACACTATCAAAATTGGTTATTATACCCAAAGCGGAATTAATCCAAAACCAGGTCAACGTGTCATTGATGTTATCAAAGAATACGGAGAATATATTCCGCTTGCGAAAGGAAAAATCATTTCGGCTTCGCAATTGTTGGAGCGTTTTCTTTTTGATGCCAAAAAGCAATATGATTATGTCGAAAAACTGAGTGGTGGTGAGTTAAAACGCTTGTATTTATGTACAGTCTTGATTCAGAATCCAAACTTTTTGATTCTCGATGAGCCAACAAATGATTTAGACATTGTGACCTTAAACGTATTAGAAAGTTTCCTTCTCGACTATCCGGGATGCTTGGTTGTGGTATCGCACGATCGTTATTTTATGGACAAAATCGTAGATCAATTATTCGTTTTTAGAGGTCAAGGCGTTATTGAAAATTTCCCTGGTAACTACTCTGATTTTAGAGCCTACGAAGATAGTGCCGATGTAGCTCAGAAAGAAGAGAACAAAACCGAAAAAAAGGAATGGAAACAAAACAATCCGACTGGAAATTTGACTTTCAACGAGCAAAAGGAATTTCAGAAAATTGAAAGAGAAATCAAGGATTTAGAAATAGACAAAGCCAAAATTGAACAACTGTTTTCAGACGGAAAAGTGTCTGATGCTAATATTGAAAAGAAAGCAAAAGAACTAGAAAACATTATCAAGAAAATAGAAGACAAAGAAGAAAGATGGTTTGAGTTGAGTGCAAAGATGGAAGGATAATTTTTTAGCAGACAACTAAATTTTAAACACTAACCGTATTCTTTAAAATAATATTTAAAAGCCACAACCGAATTCAGTTTTGTTGTGGCTTTTTTTATTTTACAAATCTTTTTTAAGATAATACTTTAGTAACATAAAAATAAATAAAAACTTTTATTGTCTTAATCAAATACTTATAAAGAAATTTCATTTAGTTTTATATTTTTACATTGAATTAATTAATCAACTTCAGATAATTGAAATGTTTTAGATAAAACAGCATCTTCAATATGAATTTTACAACTATTTTAAAATCGAGAATCTTATTGCTATTTATTTTTTTACTTTTCATTTCTCAAGCTATTTTTTCGCAAGAGGGAAATGATAAGGGAGAAAAAAAATATCCATTAAAGTCTATTATTGATTTATTTACAAAAGAAGATACTCTAAAAATAGGCAAACCCAATCCTAAAAGAAATTTAATAGCATTTCCCACATTAGGATACCAACCCGCAAATGGTTTTACTCTTGGATTTATAAGTCAATTTAGTTTTAAAATAAAACCAGAAAACAAAATCTCTTTATTATCAGGAGGAGCTTCCTATAGTTCTCAAAAACAAGTCCTGACTTATTTAAAAAATAATATGTACATCAGTAATGACCACTTCTTCTTTAGTGGTGATTTCAGATATTATATTTTCTCACAATCCAATTACGGTTTAGGAACCGATATTATTCCTTGGGGCTCTGAATTTAAAGATTTTAGTTTCAGCTCTATAGAGCAACCTATGAATTACAATTATTTTAAATTTCACGAAACAGTATCCTACAATGTATTTCCCTCATTTTTTATTGGAGCTGGAATACATTTTGACAGTTATTCCAACATAGATGATAAACTTTTGGATGTTGCCAATGAGCAATACACCTACCATTATAATTATTCAAAAAAATATGGATTCAGTACTAAGAATTATGCAGTCAATGGAGTCAGTTTAAATCTCATTTATGACACTAGAGACAACCTAATAAATACCAATAAAGGTTTATTCTTGAACATGAATTATCGATACAATCCCAAAATAAGTATTAATGCACATCAAAGCAGCACTTTATTACTTGAATCCCGATATTTCATCCCCATTAGCAAAATAAACAAACAGCATGTTATAGGATTTTGGGCCTATGGCCAATTCTTGACAAGCGGCAGATTACCTTATTTAAATCTTCCGGCATTAGGTTGGGATCAAAATAGCCGTAGCGGAAAAGGATATACACAAGGGCTTTTTAGAGGTACAAACCTGATGTACTTTGAGGGTGAATACCGTTTCCCAATTACCAAAAACCAAATGATTAGCGGAACAGTCTTTGCTAATGCTACAACCGCAAGTGATATTGACCGAAATCTGGGATTATTTGAGTCAATTCAGCCTGCTATCGGAGTAGGATTAAGAGCGCTTCTTGACAAAAATACATTAACTAATTTTATAGTCAATTTTGGATTAGGACGTGATTCCAGAACCTTCTATTTTAATGACGGAGAAGGATTTTAAATATTCTGCTAATTATAATATTTAGAGAATTTCCAGATCAATATTTATTCTAAAGTATTCATCTTTGATCTTATACAGAAAAACAAAACTCCAGTTTTTGAAGGCTATTGCTTCTGACAAAATCCTATCAAATTTTATTATATTTGCCTTCATAAAAAATAACCTATCTATGAAACATTTATTATTTGCATTACTGACTATAACACTTTTTGTTTCTTGTTCTAAACAAAAGGAAAAAGAAAAAGAAGTACCAGTTGATTATGTTGCCCAAAACGACAAAGAAATCACCGATTATATCGCCAAAAATAAACTAGTTGCACAAAAAAGTGAATCTGGTTTGTATTATGTGATTACCGATCCTGGAACTGGAACACAACCTACAGCAACGTCTAATGTGACTGTAGCTTACAAAGGTTATTTTACTAACGGAAATACATTTGATCAAAGTAATCCGGAAGGAATTTCTTTTGGTTTAGATCAAGTTATAAAAGGCTGGACTGAAGGTATTCCTTATTTTAAAACTGGTGGTAGTGGAATTCTTTTAGTACCTTCTCATTTAGGATATGGAGATAATGCTATGGGTCCGATCCCAGGAGGTTCAGTACTTATTTTTGATATAAAATTACTTTCAGTAAATTAAATCAAAACCTCTTCACAAATAATATAAGAAATCCCAATTTTACGGATTCAAAATAGAAAACCACAACAGAATCTGATTCTGTTGTGGTTTTCTATTTTATAAAGAATTTTTAAACTGAAATCTTTGGGTTTCTAATTAAAAAATGAAATTGTAAACTACCACGCAATAGGATTGTAATCTTTCAAAAATTTTCCGCACCAGTGCTTTCCAGTATTGATTCCATCAAACAAAGGATCCATAACTCGAGCGGCACCATCTACAATGTCCAGTGGTGGTTGAAAATCTTGTTCTTCTTGTTTGCGTTTGGATAATTCCGCTGGATCCTCGTCAGTTACCCAACCAGTGTCTACAGCATTCATAAAAATACCGTCTTTTGCAAGTGTTCCAGCAGCAGTGTGCGTTAGCATATTCAAAGCTGCTTTGGCCATATTGGTATGTGGATGACGGTCTTCCTTAAAGTCACGGTAAAATTTCCCCTCCATAGCCGAAACATTTATGATGTGTTTTTTTCCAGTGTTGTCTTTCTTCATCACTTCCGAAAGACGATTACACAATACAAAAGGTGCTACCGAATTTACAAGCTGTACTTCGATCATTTCAGTAGTTTCTATTTGTCCCAACTTCAAACGCCAGCTGTTTACTTTTCGTAAATCAACCTGTTGTAAATCGGCATCGAGTTCTCCTTCCGGAAAAACTTCTTGTGCAACCAGTGTATTATCAAAAGAATATGGAATTTGAGATAATTTAGCAGAAGCCCTTAAACCAATTCCAGGTTCCGGTCCGTGCCAAGTTACTGGCATATTCTGATTAGAAGATGCTCCACTGGTCAATACTTTTAATTCTTCCAAACAATTGGTATGATCCAATAATAAATCTTGAGCTTGCTGAGGTAAAGAACCAATTGGAAGCTCTTCATTTTCTATCAAGTGGGTATAAAAGCCCGCTGGACGTCTCACAGTTTGCGCCGCATTATTAATTAGAATGTCCAATCGTCCGTATTTTTGTTCTATGAAATTGCAAAAAATCTCCACACTCGGAATATGTCTCAAATCTAATCCGTGAATTTTCAAGCGATGCCCCCACTCCATAAAATCGTCTTCTTTAGAAAAACGCAAAGCCGAATCTACAGGAAAACGAGTCGTTGCAATTACAGTTGCGCCACCACGTAACAGCATCAGAGTGATATGATAACCAATTTTTAAGCGGGATCCCGTAATAACAGCAATTTGACCATTTACATCTGCGGTTTGAAAACGCTTGGCATAATTAAAATCTCCACAATCCGAACACATCGAGTCATAAAAATGATGCATTTTTGTAAACTCAGTTTTACACACATAACACTTTCTAGGCGTTTCGAGTTCTAATTGCTCTTTACTTGCAAGATCACTATGAGCCAAAAGTTTTGGAGCAACAAAAATGCTTGCTTCGCGGGCAGAACGAATTCCGGTTTCCTTACGAGCCGTTCTATCTTTCTTTTCCTGCTTTCGTTTGGCTAGTGCTTTTGCGTCCTTTTTTCTTTTAGCAAACTCATCACGATCTGGACGCGAAAATTGCCCAGCAGCTTTGATTAAAGCTGTTCTTTGCTCTTTTGGTATTTCAAAAATTTGATCTGTATCTGCATTCAATTGTGACAAAATAGCGATACATTTATTTATTTCATCTAATGTTATCGTACTATTTTGCTCTATTTCTTCCTTAATCATCATAAAAAATTCATTGCTATTCTTTGGGATAAATTCCAAAGGCGCAAAGATAGTTTTAAATTTTGTCATTCCTTTTAATAAAAACTATATCGCAAAGACACACAAAGCAATCACAGAGATTCGTAAAGTTTTGTTTTAACATTTAAAAAAACTAAAATCTCTGTGTACCTTTGTGTCTTAATATTTTGTGAATCTCTGCGTAATAAATCCTATGTTTTTTCAAATCAAATCCTATTTACAATTTCTGTGGCATTCCAAAAACGAACATGCTGTACATTCACCATTTGTCTTCAATCTATTGACCAAATGTTTTTACGATAAAAAAACAAAACCTGAATATGTTGTTTTAAAAGAGTATAGAAATTCACTTTTAGAAAATAAAAACACTATCGAAGTTACTGATTTTGGTGCGGGTTCCAGAGTTTTCAAATCCAATACAAGAGCAATTAATAAGATTGCCAAAAACGCCGGAATTAGCAGAAAACGAGCCGAATTATTATCTAGAATTACCAATTATTTTCAACCTTCAAGCGTTCTGGAAATAGGGACTTCATTGGGATTAGCCACTTCTGCCCTAGCCACGGGAAACCCGAAAGCATCCATCATAACATTAGAAGGTTGTCCTGAAACGGCTAAAATTGCTCAAAACCAATTTAAACAATTTGGATTAACCACTATAAATTCATTAGTAACTGAATTCAACGACTATTTGAGTAACTTACAAATTTCACCTTCCAATTTTCAATTGATTTACTTCGACGGTAATCACTCAAAAAAAGCTACCCTAGAATATTTTGAATTGTTATTGCCTACTATTACGAATGAAACTGTTTGGATATTTGATGACATTCACTGGTCTAAAGAAATGGAAGAAACTTGGGAGATTATAAAAAATCATCCAAAAGTTACTGTTAGTATTGATACTTTTCAATGGGGATTAGTTTTCTTTAGATACGAACAACCCAAGCAACATTTTGTAATAAGAACTTAGATTTGTACATTTAAAATTCAAAATCACATTATGGACATCAAACAAATTTTTGAGAATAACCGAAAATGGATTATCAAACAACTCCAAACTGATGAGCATTATTTTGAAAAACTCTCAAAAGGACAATCTCCGGAATTTCTTTATATAGGTTGTTCAGACAGCCGGGTTACGGCCGAAGAACTTATGGGATTGGAACCCGGAGAAGTTTTCGTGCATCGTAACATTGCCAATATGGTTCCTAATACGGATCTAAACTCCATGTCGGTTATTAATTATGCAGTGGTACAGCTGAAAGTAAATCACATTGTCGTTTGCGGACACTATGGTTGTGGTGGTGTACTTGCTGCCATGCAACAATCAGATTTGGGAATATTAAATCCATGGCTAAGAAACATTAGGGATGTTTACCGAATTCATCAGGAAACACTTGATGCTATAACCAATGAAGAAGAAAAATATAAAAAGCTAGTCGAATTGAACGTACAGGAACAATGCATCAATGTCATTAAAACTGCCGAAGTTCAAAGAGCATTCAGAGAAAGAGATTTAAGAGTTTATGGATGGATTTTTGATATCCATAGTGGGCAATTAATTGACCTTAACATCAACTTTACTGAAATATTGAAAGATATTACCAAAATTTACAAAATATCAGACTAATAATCTATTCCCCCAAATATTTTACTTCCTTAAAAATTCTTTTGCAATTAGGATAAAAAAAAAGACAGTCACCCCCATGACTGTCAATTTCCATTTTGAATTAGTAAATCTTTATACTTTAATTCACATCTTAACTTCCATCGATCAACTTCAAGTTTGACTGAATGCAAGTCATCAAAATAAAAAGTTTTATAACTAATAATCTATTATTTAAAACTTAAAACTTTTATAGTACAAACATAATGCATAAAATTTAAACTACAAAAAAAAATATCGTTAAAATTCAATTTTTATCGACAAAATACATCTTTTTAAATTATTAACACCTTTTTACCTATATAAATGGATATTAAAAATCCAATTCTATTAATTTAAACGCCCCTAATTTATTAAAAAGTTTCGTATATTTCATAATAAAAAAGCAACCATTACTTAACTGTAGTTCTTTCTTTTTATTGTAAAACAATACTTCTTTATGTATTAATTGCACTTTACCTCAATCGTCAGAATCTTTTTTTCATTTTAAGCAGCATCAAAAACTGCATGTAAATAATACCATTTCATTCGCTTCAAATAAATAGACTGAAAGATATTTGATTCAAATTACAGCTTCTCGGAATCACATTAAACTCAATAAACTGTAACAAAAATCAATTTAAATCTACCTATTACCAATTCAAAAGTCTTTTGTACTTTTAAAATCGAAAACAACAATCTGCAATAGTAAATCCTAATGAAAGACCTGCTTATAAAAATTAGCCATATCAAACGAAATTTTGCACTAGGAAGCGAAACTGTACATGTATTAAAAGGTATTGATTTAGAAATTAAAAAAGGGGAATATGTAGCATTGATGGGGCCTTCCGGTTCCGGAAAATCTACTTTAATGAATTTATTAGGTTGCCTAGATACTCCAACTTCTGGCACTTATATTCTAAATGGTAAAAATGTGAGCCATATGAAAGACGATGAGCTGGCCGAAATTAGAAACAAAGAAATCGGTTTTGTTTTTCAGACATTCAACTTACTGCCTAGAACAACAGCCTTAGATAATGTTGCTTTACCAATGATTTACGCAGGTTGTTCTAAAGCCGAAAGAAATATTAGGGCAACCGAAGTACTAAATCAAGTAAATTTGGGTGATAGAATGGATCATCAACCCAACCAACTCTCTGGAGGGCAACGCCAGCGTGTGGCCATCGCCAGAGCATTAGTAAACAAACCTTCTATCATTCTTGCTGATGAGCCTACTGGAAATCTTGACAGTAAAACTTCATTAGAAATCATGAAACTTTTTGGCGATATTCATGCCAATGGAAACACCGTTATTTTAGTAACCCACGAAGAAGAAATTGCTGCGTATGCACATCGAGTAATTCGTTTGAGAGACGGAAGGATTGAAAGCGATACCTCAAAATAGTCTATACTCCTAGGTTATTGAATTAACCTAAATAAACAAATACACAAATTACCTATTAAATTTAGAAACTAAAAATGAAAATTGGCTTATTAACCTGCGAGAAACTCCCTGAATTAACCCTCGCAGACCAACAATTGATTCCTGAACTAGCAAAACACAACATTATTGCAAAAGCAGTAATTTGGAATGATAAAAAAATAGATTGGAACGACTTTGATTATTTAATTTTCCGTAACACTTGGGATTATTTTGAGAAAGAAACAGAATTTAATCTTTGGCTTGACCAAATAGAGAAATTGGAAATCAAAACACTCAATGCTATTGAAATCATTAAACAAAATAAGCATAAATTCTATTTACAAGAAATGGAAAAGCAAGGAATTACCATACTTCCTACCATTTTCATTGACAAAAAGACAAACCTAAATTTAACAGAAATACTACCAAAACATTGGGCGAAAGCAGTTATAAAACCTGCATTTTCTGGAGGCGCGTATCTCACATCAGTTTTTGATGCATCAGCAATAGAAGAAACGAATGATGAATACACCAAAATAGCAGAAGAAAAAGAATTGCTTTTACAGGAATTCATGCCTGAGATTCAAACATTGGGAGAAACCTCTTTTATCTTTTTCAATAAAAAATTCTCTCATGCCATCAATAAAA
This sequence comes from Flavobacterium aestivum, assembly GCF_026870175.2. Lineage (NCBI taxonomy): Bacteria > Pseudomonadati > Bacteroidota > Flavobacteriia > Flavobacteriales > Flavobacteriaceae > Flavobacterium > Flavobacterium aestivum. Next base: position 4,174,791 of record NZ_CP113977.2, read on the forward strand.
AACCAATTGATGGTGATTTTAGAGTACAATCACAGTTTGGAGGAAAATACAATTTAATCCAACCAAGCCAAGAATTAATAGATAAAGCCCAAAAAGTCGTGAATACTTTTCAAGACAAATTATTATATGCGCGAGTTGATGGAATTGTAATTGATACCGAATTACATTTAATGGAAATAGAATGCATTGAACCCGATTTGTATTTTGAACTTAGTGAGGGCGCGTTGCAAAGGTTTGTCGCTTCAATAATCGAATTAATACAGTAATTTTGTTTTTAAATCTAACTAGAGACTTCTAATCAAAATCTAAAATATAGAAATGAAAGTATATACTAAAACAGGAGATAAAGGTACTACTGCCCTTTTTGGCGGAACTCGCGTTCCAAAAGATCATATCCGAATAGAAAGCTACGGTACGGTTGACGAACTGAATTCCTACATTGGCCTTATTCGTGACCAAGAAATGAATTCCCATTACAAAGATATCCTGATTGAAATTCAAGATCGTTTATTTACCGTTGGAGCAATTCTAGCAACACCTCCAGAAAAAGAAGTAATGAAAAATGGTGAACTACGCTTGAAAAAATTAGGAATAACCGAAAAAGATATTCAATTATTAGAAAATGAAATAGACACTATGGAGGAAGAGCTCCCGCCAATGACCCATTTTGTCTTGCCTGGCGGACACCAAACGGTGTCATATTGTCATATTGCACGTTGTGTTTGCCGCCGTGCAGAGCGTTTGGCAGTACATTTAAGCCATAATGAACCCGTTGCAGAAATAGCTATTAAATATTTAAACCGACTTTCTGACTATCTTTTTGTCTTGGCACGAAAGTTGTCTCATGATTTACATGCTGAAGAAGTAAAATGGATTCCTAGAAAATAAGATCCGAATTGGCAAACAACCAAGAATGTGTGTTTGCAACTTTTTTAGAATATATTTCCAGCTTCATGGCTGGAATATACTATAATTCAGACAACAAACAGGGCTATAGTCCGAAAATTCGTTCTTATCTTTTTTAAAAAATAAATCATTTTTTACTTGTCTTTTTCAGTAAAAAATTTATTTTTGCACAAACTAAATCGACAAATATGTATTGGACATTAGAATTAGCATCATATTTAAGCGATGCGCCGTGGCCTGCTAACAAAGACGAACTTATTGACTACGCTATTAGAGCAGGTGCTCCATTAGAAGTAGTAGAAAACCTTCAATCTATCGAGGATGAAGGTGAGATATATGAATCAATGGAAGAAATTTGGCCAGATTATCCTACAGACGAAGACTATCTTTGGAATGAGGATGAATATTAAAAAGTATACCAAGAAAAAGTCTCAAAAGAGGCTTTTTTTTTGTTTAAATTTACAGAGTTATATAAAATAGAAATAAAAATAGATCATGAGTTTCATAAACAGTATTATTAAAATCTTTGTTGGGGACAAATCTGAGAAAGATGTCAAAGCTTTACAACCGTACTTAAACAAAATAAAAACATTTGAAGGTCCTTTACAGGCTTTATCAAATGATGAGTTAAGAGCTCGCACCACTTTCTTTAAAGAAAAAATAAAACAAGCTCGTGCCGAAAAAGATGCAAAAATTGCCGCACTTCAAGTTGAGGTAGACAGTATTGAAGACATTGACAAACGCGAAGATATTTATAATGCTATTGATACTCTAGAAAAAGAAGCTTACGATATCTCTGAAAAAACATTGATGGAAATTCTTCCAGAAGCTTTTTCTGTTGTTAAAGAAACTGCAAGACGTTTCAAAGAAAATACACAAATAACTGTAACTGCAACTGCAAAAGACAGAGAACTTTCTGCAACAAAAAGCTATATCACCCTTGATGGTGACAACGCACTTTGGGCAAACACATGGAATGCAGCAGGAAAACAAATCACTTGGGACATGATTCATTATGATGTTCAATTGATTGGTGGAATGGTGTTACATGAAGGTAAAGTTGCCGAAATGCAAACTGGAGAAGGTAAAACATTGGTAGCTACATTACCATTATACCTAAATGCCTTGACTGGAAACGGTGTACATCTAGTAACTGTGAATGATTACTTAGCAAAACGTGATAGTAGCTGGAAAGCTCCTTTATTTGAATTTCACGGATTGACAGTTGATTGTATAGACAATCACCAACCAAGTTCAGAAGGAAGAAAAAATGCTTATAACGCAGATATAACTTACGGTACCAATAACGAATTTGGTTTTGACTACCTAAGAGACAACATGGCACATTCGCCAGAAGATTTAGTTCAAAGAAAACACAATTATGCTATTGTAGATGAGGTCGATTCAGTTTTAATTGATGATGCTCGTACTCCTCTTATTATTTCAGGACCAGTACCACAAGGAGATCGTCATGAATTTAATGAGTTGAAACCAAAAATCGAAAACTTAGTGGCGTTACAACGCCAATTAGCAAATGGATTCCTTGCCGAAGCAAAAAAATTAATCAAAGAAGGAAACACTAAAGATGGTGGTTTCTTATTATTGAGAGCTTATAGAAGTTTACCAAAAAACAAAGCTTTAATTAAATTTTTGAGTGAAGAAGGAATTAAACAATTACTTCAAAAAACTGAAAATCAATACATGCAGGATAACAATCGCGAAATGCATAAAATTGATGAAGCACTGTATTTTGTAATTGAAGAAAAAAACAATCAAGTTGGCCTAACAGACAATGGAATCAAATTCCTTTCTGGAGATACTGATGCTGACTTTTTTATACTTCCAGACATTGGAACAGAAATCGCTGCTATCGAAAAGAAAAAATTAGACAAAGATGCAGAGGCTGAAGAAAAAGAAAGATTATTCCAAGATTTTGGTGTAAAAAGCGAACGTATTCACACATTAACACAACTTCTTAAAGCGTATAGCCTTTTTGAAAAAGATGTAGAATACGTAATCATCGACAATAAAGTCATGATCGTAGACGAACAAACAGGTCGTATCATGGATGGTCGTCGTTATTCTGATGGTTTGCACCAAGCTATTGAAGCCAAAGAAAACGTAAAAATCGAAGCTGCTACACAAACATTTGCAACTGTTACTTTGCAAAACTATTTCAGAATGTACAACAAATTAGGTGGTATGACTGGAACAGCTGTAACTGAAGCTGGTGAATTATGGCAAATCTACAAACTAGATGTGGTAGAGATTCCTACTAACAAACCAATGGCTCGTCTAGACAAAGAAGATTATATATACAAAACAACTCGTGAGAAATTTAATGCTGTAATCGAGGACGTAACAGAATTATCAAAAGCAGGAAGACCAGTTCTTATTGGAACAACTTCTGTTGAGATTTCAGAGTTATTAAGCAGAATGTTGAAAATGCGTGGTGTAACACACAACGTATTGAATGCGAAAATGCACAAACAAGAAGCGCAAATCGTAGAAGAAGCAGGAAAAGCTGGTGTGGTAACTATCGCTACCAACATGGCAGGTCGTGGTACCGATATCAAATTAACCCCTGAAGTAAAAGCAGCTGGAGGTTTAGCAATTGTTGGTACAGAACGTCATGACTCTCGTCGTGTAGACCGTCAGTTACGTGGTCGTGCAGGACGTCAGGGTGATGTGGGAAGCTCTCAGTTTTATGTTTCTCTTGAGGATAACCTAATGCGTTTATTTGGTTCTGAAAGAGTGGCCAAAGTAATGGATAGAATGGGTCTTCAAGAAGGAGAAGTGATTCAACACTCTATGATGACCAAATCTATCGAACGTGCTCAGAAAAAAGTAGAAGAAAACAATTTTGGTGTTCGTAAACGTTTATTAGAATATGATGACGTAATGAATGCACAACGTGAAGTAGTATACAAACGTCGTCGTCATGCATTGTTCGGAGAGCGTCTAAAACTAGATATCGCGAATATGCTTTACGATACTTGCGAACTAATTGTAAATGATAATAAAGCCAGAAATAACTTCAAAGATTTTGAATTTGATATTATTCGTTATTTCTCATTTACTTCACCTGTATCACAAGAAGAATTTTCTAAATTGACAGAGATTGAAATCACTGGTAAACTTTACAAAGCAACCCTTGGATTTTATACTCAAAAAACAGAAAGAAGTGCTAGAGAAGCATTCCCTATCATCAAAAATGTTTATGAAGATAAAAACAACCAATTTGAACGTATTGTAGTTCCTTTTACAGATGGAATAAAATCGTTTAATGTTGTAACTGATTTAAAGAAAGCATACGAAACAGAAGGTGGTCAATTGGTAGCTGATTTTGAAAAGAACATCACTTTATCTATAGTTGATGAAGCTTGGAAAAAACATTTACGCAAAATGGACGAACTGAAACAATCAGTTCAGTTAGCCGTTCACGAACAAAAAGATCCATTGCTTATTTACAAATTAGAAGCATTCAACTTGTTCAGATCAATGTTGGATAATATCAATAAAGAAGTAATTTCATTCTTATTCAAAGGAGATTTACCTGCTCAAAATGCACCAGTTATTGAAGAAGCAAGAATCGAACGTCAAGTAGAGGATTATAAATTGACTAAAGATGAGATTCCAAATAGCGAAAACATCAATCGTGAAGCCGGAGAAACTCAACAACGTCAAGTTACGGAAACTATCGTTCGTGATATGCCAAAAATCAATCGTAATGACAATGTAACGATTAAACAAGTGGCTACAGGAAAAACCGAAACCATGAAATATAAAAAAGCAGAAACTCTATTATCTTCTGGAGAATGGGTAATTGTAAATGAATAATATTTCAGTTTAAATAACTTCAAAATCCTCAACTATCAAAAAAAATAGTTGGGGATTTTTTGTTTGATGATAAATATCATAATTCATATATAAAACTTAGTGTATATTTGCATAATAATAAATGACATCCCCTGAGACTATTATATTACATAACACTTTCAATTCTTTTGCTACTCCCTTCGTTTAGCAATATTATCATTTACCTGAATTTCAAAGCGAATCAGGATAAAATCGCGAAAACATTGTGTATTCAAAGAGAGATGAAAGACAATAAATGTAATGGTAACTGTTATTTATCCAAACAATTAAAAAAAGAGGCTGAAAAAGAAAAACAAGAATCCTCTAATTTAAGAGATAAACAAGAATTGGTGTATACACAACCTTTTTTAACGTATAACTTCTCTTCTAATACTATCATCGAAAAAACAAAAATTATGGTTTCAACTTATTGTGAGAAACCTAAATCTATAGCTTTTTCTATTTTTCATCCCCCACTCGTATAATTATTTTTTAGTTCATTTCCGTTTCAACACTCTTGAGACACTTTTTTCATGGCTTAAAGTCAATGAAAAAAAATGATTCTTCATTATAATTCATACAAACAAAAATGAAAAAGATACTCCTTGCCCTTTTGGTCATTGGACAAATTGCCTATGCGCAAGATCAAAAGACAAAAGACACTACAAAAACAGAAGAGCTTGAAACTGTTTTTATAACTGCCAACCGTACAGCAACATTAAGAAAAGCAACTCCTGTAGCTATTAGTAAAATAACTGCAAAAACCATCAATGAAGCCAAAGCCACCAGTGCTTATGAAATTATCAATAAAGCACCGGGAGTATTGATGGTAAATCTAGGTAACGAACAGCATATGATGTCCATTCGTCAACCAATGACGACCAATGCTTATTATTTATATCTAGAAGACGGATTACCTATAAGACCTATGGGAATTTTTAACCATAATGCCCTATTAGAAATCAATCAATTCAACCTTCAGAACATAGAAGTCGTAAAAGGTCCAGTATCCTCTTTATATGGTCCTGAAGCAGTTGGAGGAACCATAAATCTAATTTCTATTCACCCTCCTGTAACTCCAGAATTCAAATTTGGTATTCAGGCAGATCAATGGGGGTATAAAAGATTCCAAGCCGCTGGCGGAGCGACTGTGGGCAAAATCGGCTTTCATATTGCGGGAATTTCCAGTTTACAGGAAAATGGCTGGATGACCTATTCTGATTATAAAAAAGACAATCTTAACATTAGAGTTGACTACAACATAAATGATAAAACCCGATTGATCAGTAATACGATGTGGGGTAAATACAACTCAGATATGAGTGGAAGTGTTAATGAAGATGCTTTTTACAATAGAACTTACAAAAGCACAACCGATTTTACGTATCGAAAATCAGATGCATTAAGAACACGATTGACATTAGAACACGATTGGAATGATAATGCCAGTAGTTACATTACCGTTTATCATAGAGACAACAAATTGGGACAAAACCCATCTTACGGAATCAAATGGAATCCTGTAGTTAAGCCAACTACTGCATCAGGAGAAGTTAACTCCAATAATTTCAAAAGCTATGGAGCCATCGGGCAGCACGCTCAAAAATTTGATTTTTTAAATACTAAAATTGTTGGTGGTGCCTTATATGACTATTCCCCAGTTGAGTATTGGGCTTATTTACTGGAAATGAAAGCCTACCTAAATCCAGGAACGCCGGGAAAACAAACCGTAGAGCATTATGAAATTACGGCTGAACGTCCTGATGTGAAATTATCAAATTATACTGCAGATATCTTCAATAAAGCAGTTTATGCACAATTGAGTTTTAACCCTATCGAAAAATTGGTTGTAACAGCCGGTGCTCGCTATGACAATTTAAAAGTCGATTACAATAATGCATTAGACAATTCTACCGGAACAAAAATATACGACAAACCTACTTTTAAAGCAGGTGCCAACTACAACCTTACGCAATATACAGGAGTTTACGGGAATTATTCCCAAGGATTTGCCCCTCCTGGAATCACATCTATTTTTAGAGCTAAACCCGGAACTGGCGGAACAACCGGAAAGCCAGCCGAGTTCTACTACAATCTGGAACCGGCAACATTTGACAATTATGAAATTGGAGGATGGTTATCATTATTAGAGGGTAAACTAAATTTTGATTATGCTGTATATTATATGGCAGGTAAAAATGAATTATTAAGTGTTCGTTTGCCAGACAACACAACCGATTATCGTTCAGTTGGGGAAACCAGACATAAAGGAATTGAATTTGGCGGAAATTACAAGCTCTCCAACCAATTGAATATCAGATTTGGAGGTACCGTTGCAGAACACACTTTTATAAATTTTAAGGTTTCAGATAATCCCGCAGATGCTTTACAAAATCTAAATGGAAAAGAAATGCCAGCAGCTCCAAGATGGTCAGGAAATTCAGAAATTAGTTATTACCCTAATTGGCTTCCAAAGTTGAGAACGTCACTAGAATGGCAATCTGTAGGCAGTTATTACCAAGACCAAATCAATACGGTGAAATATGCCGGATATGATATTTTTAATTTCAGGGCTGGTTATGAATGGAAAGGAATTGAAATTTATGGAAACATCATCAATCTTACAGATAAATTATATGCCTATAATGTATCACGAGGAAACACAACAACCTCACAACCAACCTATACTGCTGCAGCACCCAGAACATTCTTAATTGGAATACAATATAATTTTTCACTAAAACATTAAGCCAAATGAAAAATAAACATTCATACCTATTAATTTTACTTATTATCTCTTTATCAAATGGATTTGCGCAAAAAATAAATTCATTACCGATACCCATAATAAACGAAAGCAATATCAAAACGAGCTGTCCTTTTTTTACAAAAAATTCAAAAGGGATTCCAGTAATAAGTTTTGCCAAAGAAATCAATAATAAAGAAACAGTACTCTGCTATTCTCTATTTGATTCCAACAAAAAGAAATTTCTTAACCCAACAGTAATTGAATCCAGCAGAGGAGTAGAATTACACGGAGAAAATGCTCCGAAAATAATTTTCAAACCTAATAATGAAATTATTGCGGTTTGGGGTATTAACAATGCGAGCGAAAAGAAAAAATACGGTGGGTTGGTCAAATACTCCCAATCATTCAACGATGGAAAAACATGGACCAAAGCAAGTGATTTGGTAAAAAATCCATCCAGCATAGACCAACGCTATTTTGATATTGATTTACTTCCTAATGGTGAAGTAGCAATAATCTGGTTAGACAATAGAACAGATACAGATAAAGAAGGCTCAACGCTTTATTATGCAGCAACCGTTGGAACATCTGGATTCCAAAACGAAAAGCCCATCGCTGAAACCACCTGTCAATGCTGTCGAACTGATTTATTTATCAGTAAACAAGGAAAAATCAACGCAGCATTTAGAGACATCATAAATGATGAAATCCGCGATATGGTACTAACCTATTCTGATGATAACGGAAAAACTTTTTCGGAACCTAAACGAATTAGCCCAGACAACTGGAAGATAAACGGATGCCCACACACTGGCCCAACCATGACCGAAAACGAAAACGGATTGCACTTCGCCTGGTACACATCTGGCGGAGGTTCTGGGGTTTTTTATTGCAATTCTGCCGATTATGGAAAAAATTTTACGAAACGAAATATTGTCAGTGACAAACCATCGGCAAGACATCCACAAATCACATCGTTAAACAATAAAGATGTATTTGTTGTTTGGGATGAAACAGTGACAGAAAAAGATAATATGTCTGTTAAAATTGGTTTACAACACCGAGACAAAAACGGAAAAATCATTACTACAAAATTCATTTCACAAAAAGACAAAACGGCTACTTTCCCAATCATAGAGCCAATTGATAATAACCAGCTTTTAGTGGCTTGGAGCCAAGAATCAACAGATGAAAATGTTTACTATAAAATAGTTACCATAAATTAATCCTGTCACAAAAAAATCTCTTAAAAACAAGCTTCAATACAATCCTCAATTGGTTTTCTGATTGAGGATTTTTTTATGCAGGTACCAAAAACACAAGAAAAAATATATTGAATTATTTACCTAAATTTACTTAGAGTAAAATAAAACCGATTATCAAATGAATAAATTAGTAAACAAACTCATCAATTTTATAGATCTTCAAAAAGGAGAAGAGGACCAAAAAAAGGTTTTAGAAAACATCATTAGCAATATTTCATTTAGAGGTTCTAATTTATGGATTTTGGCCTGTGCTATTGTCATTGCTTCTGTTGGACTCAATGTCAACTCGACCGCTGTGATTATTGGGGCTATGCTTATTTCGCCACTAATGGGACCTATCGTTGGGGCTGGTTTTGGATTGGGGATGTATGATTTTGAATTGGTCAAAAAATCGATCAAAAACCTTGCAATAGCCACCGTAGTCAGCTTAATCGTTTCATCTGTTTATTTTTATATTAGTCCGTTCAAAGAAGTCCAATCAGAACTTTTGGCTCGTACTTCACCCAATATTTATGACGTTCTGATAGCTTTTTTTGGAGGATTGGTTGGTGTCATTGCTGTTACGAGAGTCGAAAAAGGAAATCCAATTCCAGGAGTCGCTATTGCCACTGCTTTGATGCCTCCTTTGTGTACTGCCGGTTATGGACTGGCAACCGGAAATTATTTGTTTTTTGGAGGAGCCTTATATTTATACACCATCAATTGTGTTTTTATATGCATAGCTACTTTTATCATTGTAAAATTTCTAAAATATCCCATTGCCAAACAAATCGATTTAAAACATCAAAAACAAGTAAAACAAGGAATTACAATACTTTTATTGATTATGATTGTTCCCAGTATTTATTTTGCCTACCAATTATTTAGCGAAAAAAGATATATACAACGAACCGAAGCATTTATTGAAAATGAATTTACTCAAAAAGATTTTACACTCATTTATAAAAGAACCGATTATAATAGCAATCCAAAGATTTTAGAGCTAGCCTTTTTATCGAAGCGATTCAATCCATTAGAAATCAAAAACTTTAATCAAAAATTAAAAGAGTATGATTTACTTAATACAAAACTACTCATCAAACAAGATACCTTCGATTTGAAAAATGATATTCTAAATACCATCAATAACCATAAAAAATCTAGCGTCAGCAAAGACGAGTTAATTAATAACTTACAAAAAAAGATTTCAAACTATCAGGCCAACAATACTATGGTTAGCAAGGAAGTTGCAATTTTATTTCCAGAAATTAAACCAATAGCTATAACACAATATTCGAACGAAGACAAAACCATTCCCGTTTTATTGTACAAAAGCAAAACCAATTTGAATTTAGATTCAAAAAGAAAGCTTATTATTTGGCTAAAACAAAGACTCGAAAAAGATAGTATAGAAGTATACAGACAACACTAATAGTCTGATTTAGAATCAAAAAAAAGAAGTATCTTTATTAGACTGAAATTTTAAAAACAACTAAAAACATACGATCATGTCAAAAAGTCTAGACGCAAAGAAAAACGTCAAAAAAGAGCCTCTTAAAACCGCTAAAGAAAAAAAGGAAGAAAAGAGAGAAAAGAAAAATAATCCAAAAAGGGATTAAAAATTAGCACTCAGTACTTAATTTATAGTGTTCAGTTCTTTTGTAACTGAACACTATTTTTTTAGCAGAATAATTATATTTATTTTTTATTCATTTGTACCAATTGTCCATAGGTTGGAATCTGTTGCATGATTTGTGCTCTAACCAAAGTTAACAAATACACCTCAGATTGATAAAACTGAAATGCGAGCGTAGCATTAGTTGCTTTTTTTATTTTTTTATAATAAGTTTCCAAGGTTTCCTCTTGGTCTTTTCTGTTTTTAAAATAGTCCATAGCCAAAGATTCAGCTAATGCGGTATTCAAGTTACTATAAGACATAGCTGTTTTTTCATACAATTTCATTCTTTCAACAGCTGTCTTTTTATTTTCCAATTGATATTCATCGTAGATTTTCCAAAAAACTTCAGTATCTGCTGCTGGTATTGCAACAAGTTTAGCAACTGCTTCTTTTTTCTGTACTCCTAAAAGGTTTATCATAGCTTCCAATTCAGCATCAGACTTTTGAGAATAAGTGGCTACGGTACTAGCAAAAAACAACATTAATAATAAATTCTTTTTCATAAGTGTTAATTTTTTTTATTTGGTTAATATCATTTAGGCTTGTATTAATTAATTTAACTAAACAACATGTCTAAAATAGTAATTTTCTGCCTAAACCAATTATTTTGATAAAAAATAAAAATTGAATATCCCTATAAAAAAAATAGTGTTCAGTTACAAAAGAACTGAACACTATTTTCATTGAATACTTACTATTATTTCAATGGAATATTCTCTAAAATTTCTAATACAAATTTCCAGTATTTTTGAGCAGAGGAAATACTTGCTCTCTCGTCTGGGGAATGTGCACCATGAATAGTTGGTCCAAAAGAAATCATATCCATATCAGGATAATTAGTTCCCAGAATTCCGCATTCTAATCCAGCATGACAAGCAGCTACATTTGGTTTCTCTCCATTTTGTTTTTCGTAAATAGAAACTAAAACATCTAATATTTCAGACTTAGGATTTGGTGACCAACCTGGGTAAGATCCTGAAAATTCAACTTCACAACCCATTAATTCAAAAGCAGAACGCAATGCATTAGCTAAATCAAATTTTGATGTTTCAACAGAAGAACGTGTCAAACATTGAATCGAAAGTTTCCCCTCTCCTACTACAACTTTGGCTATATTATTTGAAGTTTCAACCAAATTATCAAAATCGGCACTCATTCTATAAACACCATTGTGAGCTGTGTATAACGCTCGAACAAAATAAAATTGAGCTATCGATGGCATAACTGTTGCTGGAACAGTATCTAATTTTTCGAACACCACTTCAAGATTTGGCTCTGTTGTTTTAAGCTCGGCTTTAATTTCGTTTACGATTTGCTGCATGTCAAACACAAAAGCCTCGTCATAAACTGATGCTATGATCACTTTTGCCATACTTTCACGCGGAATTGCATTACGAAGACTTCCTCCGTTGATTTCAGCAATTTGCAATCCAAAATTATCAAAACCATCAAATAATAAACGGTTCATAATTTTGTTGGCATTCCCTAAACCTTTATTAATATCCATTCCTGAATGCCCACCGTTCAATCCTTTTACCTTTATAGTATAAGCAACCGAACCTTCCGGAGTTTCCTCTTCATCATATTCTGCAGTAGCAGTAACATCAATTCCACCAGCACATCCAATACCTATTTCATCATCTTCTTCGGTATCTAAATTCAACAAAATGTCACCTTTAAGAATCCCACCTTTCAAATTCAAAGCACCAGTCATTCCAGTTTCTTCGTCAATAGTAAACAAAGCTTCAATAGCTGGGTGCGGAATATCTTTGCTTTCTAAAATCGCCATAATAGTCGCTACTCCAAGACCATTATCAGCACCAAGAGTAGTTCCTCTAGCACGAACCCAATCCCCATCTACATACATATCGATTCCTTGAGTGTCGAAATCAAAAACTGTATCGGCATTTTTTTGGTGTACCATATCCAAATGTCCTTGCAAAACAAGAGCTTTTCTGTTTTCCATTCCAGGAGTGGCTGGTTTACGAATAATTACGTTACGGATCTCATCTTCAAAAGTTTCTAATCCTAAACTAGTCCCGAAGTTTTTCATAAACTCGATTACACGTTCTTCTTTTTTAGAAGGACGAGGGACTGCATTTAAATCGGCAAATTTGTTCCAAAGCGCTTTTGGTTCTAGATTTCTTATTTCTTGGCTCATTCTGTTATATAATTTTTAATTAAAAAGGTTTAAAACAATAAAACCTCAAAGTTACAAACTCCTTAACCTAGTTTTATAAAAGTTTTAATTTATTTTAAAATAAATAATCCCTCAAAATTTGTTTCTTTACAATACAATTTATAAAAAATGAAACGCAGTTACATTCTACCTTTATTTTTGTTAATACAAATCGTAATTCTAAAAATTATTCAATTTTTTCCAGAATGCATAGAACGTTTTTACAGCAACGGATTGTATGTATCTGTATCGAAAACTTTGAGAATCCTTTTAGGAAAAATTCCTTTTTCTATAGGTGATTGCTTGTACTTCATCCTGATAGTTCTTCTTGTACAATGGTTGTGGATGAAAAGACAATCCTGGAAACTGGAATGGAGAAGCAATTTCTTAAGTATTTTGAGTGTTTTATCGGTATTTTATTTTTTATTTCACATTCTCTGGGCATTGAACTATTATCGTGAACCATTATTTGAAAAAATGACTATTGAAAAAGATTATACTGATGCAGATTTATTAGCCTTTACAAAAAAAATAATTGCTAAAACGAATGCAATTCAAAGTCAGATCACAAAAAATGACAGTACGAAAGTCGTTTTCCCTTATTCACAAAACCAAGTTTTTGAAATGAATCGAAACGGATATAAAAATCTATCCAGAGAGTATGACTTTTTTACTTACTCTAATTTGAGTATCAAAAAATCACTATTTAGTTTACCCTTGACCTATATGGGCTTTGGAGGTTATTTGAATCCTTTTACCAATGAAGCTCAGGTAAATTATTTAGGTCCAATGTACAGTTTCCCAATGACGACTAATCATGAAATGGCCCATCAGATGGGGTATGCCAGCGAAAGTGAATGCAATTTTATTGGCTTTTTATCTTCTATAAAAAACGACAATTTGTATTTTCAATATTCCGGTTATAGCATGGCTTTACGATATTGTCTGGGCAATTGGAAAGTGCGCAACGAAAAAATATTGAAACAGTTACTCAAAACCGTTAATCCCGGTATTTTAAAAAATTATAAAGAGAGTGAAGATTTTTGGCAAGACTATCAAACCCCAATAGAAACTGGATTTCATGCTATATATGACAATTTTCTAAAAATGAATCAGCAAAAAGACGGTATGGATAGTTATAGCAAATTCGTGAATCTAATGGTAAATTATTATAAAGTAAGACCGTTGTAATTTATGGGTATTCCTTAATTTGCACACAAGAGGCATTTTTTACTTTCATTTCTTTTCCTGATTTATTTAATAATCCTGTAACTGAATCTCTCTTAAAAACTACCAGATTTCCTGTAGATTGATTTGCTACTATAACGAATTTCCCATGGGAGTCGATAGCAAATATTCTTGGAGTTCTTCCTAAAATAGGTTGATAGCCAACAGTTTTTAAAGTTCCATTATTTTCTATCGAAAAAATGGCAATATTATTTTCTTCACCACGATTGGAAGCATACAAAAAGCGTCCATCTGGTGAAATGTGTATATCACCACTATTAAACCCGTCTGTAAACTCATCAGAATGAGCCGCTATTCTTTGAATATTATCTAGTTTACCATTCACATATTTATAAGCACTAACAGTCCCTGTGAGCTCTTCGATGCAATAGGCAAATTTCCCGTTAGGATGAAATGTAAAATGTCTTGGTCCGCTTCCTAATACAGCCGGAGTAAAAGAATATGAAGCTTCTTGAAGCGGTTCTTTTTGTAAACTATCAAATTGATAACATCTAATTTTATCTGCTCCCAAATCAGGCAAAAAAACATAATCATGATCCGGAGTAAATACACTAGAGTGAACATGCGAACGATCTTGTCTCTCTTTATTGATGCTCCCTTCCGAATACGAGATTTTTTGTGTTATTGGACTTATTTTGCCATCTGAAGCAATTGGATAAACAGAAACGCTACCTTCAGTATAGTTAGCGTTTACAAGCCATTTTCCGTTTTTATGAACTGAAAGGTATACTGGATTTTCACCACCACTTTTTTGGCTGTTGATAAATGTCAAAGTCTTATGCTGAGGTTTGAATTCAAAACTGCTGACATTTCCTGCATTTGGCGTTTTGGTATCCGTACAAGCATAAATATAATTGCCATTGGGAGATACTGTTAAATACGAAGGATTTAGAATATTTTTGACAGTTGTTATTTTCTTTAATGTCCCAGTTATAGTATCTAATCTAAAAACATATATCCCTTTTTTACTTTTATTCCAATTGTAAGATCCTACAAACACATATGTGTTTTGTGAATAAAAATTGAAACTTATAAATAACATACATAAAACTGTTATTATAGTTTTTCTTCTTTTTGAAATTAAATTTGGGATTCCTCTTTGGAGATTTGATACTTGCAAAATTATTCTTTTATAGGCTTAGAAGTTGCTAAGTTATGCCATTTTAATTAGGTTTGCATCACAAAATTGGCTGCATAAACTTTCAAGGAACAGTCGAGTAATCTATTTTACATTCTATATCTTTTTTTGAGAATATCTTATGAAAAACTTCTTCTCTGGATTAGCCCCGATGGGAGCGATATCCTTTTTATGAGGCCTTTTTTTCAGCCTTATAAAAAGATAAAGTGTACAGCGGGAGAAATGCTCTTATGAATGATTAATTTGTGCTCCTGATTATTATTTAAAATAAAAAAAGTTTCGTTTTGTAACAAAATAGACTAGTGTTGTACTAACTGAAATATGAGCGCGAATTTAGAACCTTCTTTTGTAAAGCAACTGCAAGAAAACCAGAATATAATCCACAAGATTTGTAGACTGTATACTGCTGGCGAAGATGCGCACAAAGATTTATTTCAGGAAATTACGATTCAGTTATGGAAAGCTTTTCCTAAATTTAGGGGAGACAGTAAATTTTCGACCTGGGCTTATCGAGTCGCCTTGAATACGGCAATTACTTTATATCGAAAAAATAAACGGACTATATCGACAGTTGAATATGAAGGCAGACAGCATTTTACACATGATATTGAGTATAATTATGAAGAAGAGGAACAATTGAAATTAATGTATGAAGCGGTTTATCAGCTGAATGATATAGAAAAAGCGTTGGTGTTTATGTATCTGGAAGACAAGGATTACACCGAAATATCGGAAACTTTAGGAATAAGTGAAGTGAATGCAAGGGTAAAAATGAATCGAATAAAAG
Source organism: Flavobacterium aestivum (assembly GCF_026870175.2). Taxonomy (NCBI): domain Bacteria; kingdom Pseudomonadati; phylum Bacteroidota; class Flavobacteriia; order Flavobacteriales; family Flavobacteriaceae; genus Flavobacterium; species Flavobacterium aestivum. The sequence continues at coordinate 4,190,578 of NZ_CP113977.2, forward strand.
GGAAATTAAAAAAAATATTAAATCCATTAGGCGCATGAAAGAGTTGGATTTATTAAAAAAAGACTGGAAAAAGAACACTGCATCTTTTGAACAGGTATCGGAAAAAGAAATATACAAAATGATTCATAAAAAATCATCTTCGATCGTGAAGTGGATTTTTATGGTAAGTGTGATTGAACTTAGTTTGGGGTTGGTTTTAGGATTGGCTTTATCATTTACCAAGTATGATGAAAAAAATGTGGAGTTAATTAAACATTTAGGAATTTACGGGTATTATATAGCCACTACAGTGGTATTGTATGCTGTTATCCTTTACTTCATCTATAAATTTTATACAATGTATCGTAAAATTTCGGTTGATGATAACACCAAAAAATTAATTTCTACGATATTAAAAACGAGAAAAGTGGTTAAACAATATATTGCGTTTAACTTATCCTTTTTCGCCTTGTTTTTTATCATTTTTGGAGGATATATGTTCTACGAAGGATACTTGGAAGGTGCTTCAAAAAATGGGACGCTAAATCCCGAAATGCCATTAAATATTGCTTTAATATCCTTACTGGTATTGATTGTTGCCACTGCTTTATTGACCTTCTCTTTTTGGTTAGTCTATAAACTTATCTATGGTATTTTATTAAAACGTCTGCAGAAAAACTTCGAAGAATTGAAGAAAATAGATTTATAAAAAAAGAGGCAATTGCCTCTTTTTTTATTTTAATATTCCCATTGTCTTTTCTTGTTCAATTCTTCTTGCTCTTTTAATTCTTCAGCAGGAATTACTTTTAGGAAAGAAGGATGTTGCTCGATGGCATATTCAACTTTTTCTACAATTTCTTCAATAGTATCATTATCATAATCAAAATCCAAAGGCTCTTTTATAACAAGTGACTGGAGAATTCCTTTCTTTTTCATATACAGTCCTTTTTTGCAAAACGAGCGTCTAAAACCGTCAATTACTATAGGAACAACTATAGGTCGGTGTTGTTTTATAATGTGTGCTGTTCCTTTTCGAACGGGTTTAAAAGATTTAGTAGTTCCTTGCGGGAAAGTAATTACCCAGCCATCATCTAAAGCAATTTTAATATTCTCTGTGTCATTCGGGTTTACATCTTTTTTCTCTTTTACATCTTCCCCTTTGGCACGCCAGGTTCGCTCAACTGAAATAGCTCCCGCATAAGCCATAATTCTAGGTAACAATCCCGCATTCATAGTCTCTTTGGCAGCAACATAATAGATATTCAATTTGGGACGCCACATGTACCAAACATTTTTTATAGAATCTTCACGTCCGCTTAAACTGGCATTGAATACATGAAACATAGCCGTTACATCGGCAAAATAAGTTTGATGATTAGAAATAAAAAGAACATTTGTGTCAGGCAGATTTTTAATAATCTCAGAACCTTCTATTTGTAGTTCATTAAAACCACGATAACGCCTATGACTAATAAATCCGAAGATTCTAATCAACCATTTTTTTATAAATAGTATATGTCCAAAAGGATTTCGTTTAAATAATCCCATAAGATTGTTTATTTGTTTTTAGATTTGGGAGTACAAAATTACGATATTTTTTTGTGTTTTTTGGATTCAAACACTACAATGCTTCAATTGGAAGCTAAAAACTGAGGGATTTAGAAGACAATAAATATTACTTAGAAGATAACAATTCTTTTAAAAACACCTTTAATTCGCTCAACATCATAGCAGTTGCCCCCCAAACAATGTGCTCATCTATTTTGAAAGCGGGTACATCAACAGCATTGGCATAGGAAGTCTTAATTTTTGAATTAACTGTAATAGTGTCACTTAAAAAAGTAGATAATGGCAATTCTATTATTCCAGATACTTCTATCGGGTCTGGATAAAAAGTGATTTCTTCTTTGCAAATTCCCAAGAAAGGGTAAACCATAAAATTACTTGGTGGAATATATAATTTTGTAAATGCTTTTACAATTTCAATTTCACTTGGTAGAATCCCAATCTCCTCATAAGTCTCCCTTAAAGCTGTCTCCTCAAAATTGGCATCTTCATTTTCATATTTACCCCCAGGAAATGCAATTTGGGATGAATGGACACCTTCATAAGAATTTCGAATTATTAAAACTAAATGCGTAATACCATCTTTAGGATAAAGCAACATCATTACTGCAGCATTTTTGGGTTTTATTTCCTCGAAATTTAAATTTTTCATAATTTCAAGACGTTCTTTGGGCACCATAATGTTATGCGCATCTACTCCTGGAAGATTTACAGCACTAAAATGAGGAACAATTTGTAAAAAATCTTGAAAATCCATAATCAAAGGTTATTTTTGCAAATAAAATAATTATAAATATAGTTTAGAAAATAGTGCTACACAAATTTTCTCAAATCTAAACCTAAAGATATGTACAGCAAAGAAGAAAATCAAAAACTAAAACACGAATTTTGGGTTGATTTTGCTCAAAAATACCCAAGAAAATGGGTATTGTATGATACTAAAATAAAAGATTTTTCCTTTAAGTTCTATGTCGAAAATAAGAAAGCACAAGTGCATATCGATATAGAAATGAAAAATAAAGAATTGCGTATGCAATATTTTGAAAAACTCGAAGCACTAAAAAATATACTTGAGGAAGAATTTATCAAAGATTTGGTTTTTGAAAGAAACCACACACTCGAAAATGGAAAAACTATCAGCCGCATTTGGGTCGAAAAACTGAATGTAAGCGTAAGCAACCGTAATCATTGGGATGAAATATTTGATTTTTTCTATGAAAAAATGAATGCTCTCGAAATGTTTTATTTAGAATACGACGGTTTTATAAAAGATATAGAGATCTAAGATTTTGGAATAGCAATTTCTGATTGTAGATCTTATACTGAAATTTGTTAATTTAGAAATTGTTATTCATCATTCAAAAATCAAAACTTATGGACTTATTTGGAGAAAAAAACGATTGGACAACCAAGTTGGCCCCAATCCTTAAGAAATATAAAGGGAGAAAACACCCTTTAGAGTACCAGAATTTGTATCAATTGGTTATCATGGTAGTACTTTCGGCACAAGATTCGGATGCCAATATTAATTCTATTTCTCCTGCTTTGTTTGAAGCATTTCCAAATATGGAACGATTAGCTGCTTCAGATGAAGAAACCCTAATTCCATATATATCTAAAGTCAGAAATTTTGGTACCAAAGCCAAATGGCTACTTGAAATTGCACAAACAATTCAAAAAGACGAAAACATACCCCTTACCATGGAAGGCTTAACGGCACTGAAAGGCATCGGAAGAAAATCAGCCAATGTCATTATGCGTGAAGCCAAGGTTCCTGCAGAAGGAATCATTGCCGATTTACATGTCATTCGCGTCTCCCCAAGAATTGGATTAATTCCAGAAACACAAGACGGCAACAAAGTTGAAAAACAATTGATGCAAATCTTACCAAAAGAAATTTGGAATGAAATTGGCATGGCTATTTCGTTTCTCGGAAGAGAAATTTGCAGACCAAAACCAAAATGTGAAGAATGTCCAATTAATTCTATTTGTGAGTATTATAGGGTCAATCAATAATATTCAAACTCCATTTAGAGGAATAATTATAAAATAAAACTTTTTCTTTATCAGCATTATTGCATGCCCCTCCGGGTCGGGCTGTCCATCATATTTTTTCTTTTCCAAAAGAAAGAAAAGAAAAGAAAAGAAAAGGATGCTATTCCTATCCCTCATGCAATCTGGTATTCAAAACAAGCTTGAGCAATTTCAAAACCATACTTGGCTAAAAACCACATGATTTTCAATGCTTATCGCTCAGCATATCGATTAATACTTGGGATTTGTTATTGGTTTGCAATCACGAGATGGATATTTTGTAAAACAAAAAACCCCGTTTCGTTAGAAACGGGGTTTTCAAAAGAAAGGCGACGACATACTCTCCCACATAACTGCAGTACCATCTGCGCAGGCGGGCTTAACTACTCTGTTCGGGATGGGAAGAGGTGAGCCCCGCCGCAATAACCACCTTAAGGTCGTTTTGCAATGGGTATTCCGACGTATTCGGAACAACATTACACAATATCTTAACATACTGAGATAAAGAACATAAAAAGCACTTTAGAAAGTTCTCTCCCGAGTCCTGAGACTCGGGAAAAGGATGTACATAAGCTTACGGGTTATTAGTACTACTCGACTATGACATTACTGCCTTTACATCTATAGCCTATCAACGTGGTCATCTTCCACGACCCTTAAAAGAAATCTCATCTTGTGGTGGGTTTCGCGCTTATATGCTTTCAGCGCTTATCCCTTCCAAACGTAGCTACTCTGCGGTGCCCCTGGCGGGACAACAGATACACTAGAGGTTTGTCCAATTCGGTCCTCTCGTACTAGAATCAGATCCACTCAAATTTCTAACGCCCACAGTAGATAGAGACCGAACTGTCTCACGACGTTCTGAACCCAGCTCGCGTGCCACTTTAATGGGCGAACAGCCCAACCCTTGGGACCTTCTCCAGCCCCAGGATGTGACGAGCCGACATCGAGGTGCCAAACCCCCCCGTCGATATGAGCTCTTGGGGGAGATCAGCCTGTTATCCCCGGCGTACCTTTTATCCTTTGAGCGATGGCCCTTCCATGCGGAACCACCGGATCACTATGCTCTACTTTCGTACCTGATCGACCTGTATGTCTCTCAGTCAAGCTCCCTTATGCCATTGCACTCTACGCACGGTTACCAAGCGTACTGAGGGAACCTTTAGAAGCCTCCGTTACTCTTTTGGAGGCGACCACCCCAGTCAAACTACCCACCAAGCAATGTCCCCCACAATATGGGGTTAGGCCTCAGATAAACAAAGGGTTGTATTTCAACAATGACTCCACAACGCCTGGCGACGCCACTTCAAAGTCTCCAACCTATCCTACACATCATTTATCCAAGGTCAATACTAAGCTATAGTAAAGGTGCACAGGGTCTTTTCGTCCCACTGCGGGTAAACGGCATCTTCACCGTTACTACAATTTCACCGAGCTCATGGCTGAGACAGTGTCCAGATCGTTACACCATTCGTGCAGGTCGGAACTTACCCGACAAGGAATTTCGCTACCTTAGGACCGTTATAGTTACGGCCGCCGTTTACTGGGGCTTCAATTCAATGCTTCTCCGAAGATAACATCTCCTCTTAACCTTCCAGCACCGGGCAGGTGTCAGGCCCTATACTTCATCTTACGATTTTGCAGAGCCCTGTGTTTTTGATAAACAGTCGCCTGGACCTCTTCACTGCGGCCCCGATTACTCGGGGCGACCCTTCTCCCGAAGTTACGGGTCTATTTTGCCTAATTCCTTAGCCATGAATCTCTCGAGCACCTTAGGATTCTCTCCTCGACTACCTGTGTCGGTTTACGGTACGGGTACTTATTACCTGAAGTTTAGAGGTTTTTCTTGGAAGCCCTTAGGCGCACTATCTCTTTGTCCGAAGACTCCGAGTACTATCGTATTTCCCCAAGCCGCGTGGATTTGCCTGCGCAGCTTATAGGTAGGTACTTCAACGAACTATTCCGTCAGTTCGCGGCGCTTTCATCACTCCGTCACCCCATCACAGTAATAACTAGTACGGGAATATTAACCCGTTGGCCATCGACTGTCCCTTTCGGGTTCGCCTTAGGTCCCGACTAACCCACAGCTGATTAGCATAGCTGTGGAAACCTTAGTCTTTCGGTGTGCGGGTTTCTCGCCCGCATTATCGTTACTTATGCCTACATTTTCTTTTCTAACCAGTCCAGCATACCTTACGATACACCTTCAACCCTGTTAGAATGCTCCCCTACCACTTACAGTAAACTGTAAATCCATAGCTTCGGTAATATGTTTATGCCCGATTATTATCCATGCTCGTCCGCTCGACTAGTGAGCTGTTACGCACTCTTTAAATGAATGGCTGCTTCCAAGCCAACATCCTAGCTGTCTGGGCAGACAAACCTCGTTCTTTCAACTTAACATATATTTGGGGACCTTAGCTGATGGTCTGGGTTCTTTCCCTCTCGGACTTGGACCTTAGCACCCAAGCCCTCACTGCACGGAAACATTATATAGCATTCGGAGTTTGTCAGGAATTGGTAGGCGGTGAAGCCCCCGCATCCAATCAGTAGCTCTACCTCTATATAACTTTACGCCGTGCGCTGCACCTAAATGCATTTCGGGGAGTACGAGCTATTTCCGAGTTTGATTGGCCTTTCACCCCTACCCACAGGTCATCCGAAGACTTTTCAACGTCAACCGGTTCGGTCCTCCACTGTGTGTTACCACAGCTTCAACCTGCCCATGGGTAGATCACACGGTTTCGCGTCTAACACTACTGACTAAAGCGCCCTATTCAGACTCGCTTTCGCTACGGATCCATGGCTTAACCACTTATCCTTGCCAGCAACGTTAACTCGTAGGCTCATTATGCAAAAGGCACGCCGTCACCCAACGAATGGGCTCCGACCGCTTGTAAGCGTATGGTTTCAGGATCTATTTCACTCCGTTATTCACGGTTCTTTTCACCTTTCCCTCACGGTACTGGTTCACTATCGGTCTCTCAGGAGTATTTAGCCTTAGCGGATGGTCCCGCCAAATTCAGACAGGGTTTCACGTGCCCCGCCCTACTCAGGATACCACTATCCTTTACACTCATTACCCATACGGGACTATCACCCTCTTTGGTTCTACTTTCCAGTAGATTCCGGTTCTTTGTGCAAGAAATATCGTGGTCCTACAACCCCAACATTGCCGTAACAACATTGGTTTGGGCTAATCCGCGTTCGCTCGCCACTACTTACGGAATCACTTTTGTTTTCTTCTCCTCCGCCTACTTAGATGTTTCAGTTCAGCGGGTTTGCCCACCTATCGGTGTACTATGTCTTCAACATAGTGGGTTGCCCCATTCGGGTATCTACGGATCGAATCGTGTGTGCCGATCCCCGTAGCTTTTCGCAGCTTATCACGCCCTTCATCGCCTCTGAGAGCCTAGGCATCCCCCATACGCCCTTATTTTGCTTATTGTACCAATCATAAAATCAATTATGACCGTTTTGTTTCGTTTTACTTAAATAAATCAAGTAAAACTGCTTTCTACTTTTTATTATTTCTTATCTCAATATGTCAATGAACTTTATTGGCTTTTAGCCATAAGCTTTCGCTCTTGTGGAGAATAACGGAGTCGAACCGTTGACCTCCTGCGTGCAAGGCAGGCGCTCTAGCCAGCTGAGCTAATCCCCCAATTTTAGTTATGAGTTATTAGTTATGAGTTATGAATCACAGCTCATAAGGTCTCAACCCTAGAATTTCCTTTTATTAAGTATTTTTCAGTTTTTTTTTTAAATCTTAAATCTAAAATCTTCATTCTTAAATCTAAAATCTCAAATTTTGTAGTCCCGGGCAGACTCGAACTGCCGACCCCTACATTATCAGTGTAGTACTCTAACCAGCTGAGCTACGAGACTCTGTTTTTACTTAATTCTTATTCTTTTTTTTTAAATTAACAGCAAGAGTAATAAAACGTCCACATTCGTTCCCAAATAGTCCTTTTCGTCTTCTTTCTCCAGCGTGCTTGCGCTAACACTGAAGCTCTAGAAAGGAGGTGTTCCAGCCGCACCTTCCGGTACGGCTACCTTGTTACGACTTAGCCCTAGTTACCAGTTTTACCCTAGGCAGCTCCTTGCGGTCACCGACTTCAGGCACCCCCAGCTTCCATGGCTTGACGGGCGGTGTGTACAAGGCCCGGGAACGTATTCACCGGATCATGGCTGATATCCGATTACTAGCGATTCCAGCTTCACGGAGTCGAGTTGCAGACTCCGATCCGAACTGTGACCGGTTTTATAGATTCGCTCCCCCTCGCGAGGTGGCTGCTCTCTGTACCGGCCATTGTAGCACGTGTGTAGCCCAAGGCGTAAGGGCCGTGATGATTTGACGTCATCCCCACCTTCCTCACAGTTTGCACTGGCAGTCTCGTTAGAGTTCCCGACATGACTCGCTGGCAACTAACAACAGGGGTTGCGCTCGTTATAGGACTTAACCTGACACCTCACGGCACGAGCTGACGACAACCATGCAGCACCTTGTAAATTGTCTTGCGAAAGATCTGTTTCCAAATCGGTCAATCTACATTTAAGCCTTGGTAAGGTTCCTCGCGTATCATCGAATTAAACCACATGCTCCACCGCTTGTGCGGGCCCCCGTCAATTCCTTTGAGTTTCATTCTTGCGAACGTACTCCCCAGGTGGGATACTTATCACTTTCGCTTAGCCACTGAACTTGCGCCCAACAGCTAGTATCCATCGTTTACGGCGTGGACTACCAGGGTATCTAATCCTGTTCGCTACCCACGCTTTCGTCCATCAGCGTCAATCCATTAGTAGTAACCTGCCTTCGCAATTGGTATTCCATGTAATCTCTAAGCATTTCACCGCTACACTACATATTCTAGTTACTTCCTAATAATTCAAGTCTAGCAGTATCAATGGCCGTTCCACCGTTGAGCGATGGGCTTTCACCACTGACTTACTAAACCGCCTACGGACCCTTTAAACCCAATGATTCCGGATAACGCTTGGATCCTCCGTATTACCGCGGCTGCTGGCACGGAGTTAGCCGATCCTTATTCTTACAGTACCGTCAAGCTCCTACACGTAGGAGTGTTTCTTCCTGTACAAAAGCAGTTTACAATCCATAGGACCGTCATCCTGCACGCGGCATGGCTGGATCAGGCTTGCGCCCATTGTCCAATATTCCTCACTGCTGCCTCCCGTAGGAGTCTGGTCCGTGTCTCAGTACCAGTGTGGGGGATCTCCCTCTCAGGACCCCTACCCATCGTAGCCTTGGTAAGCCGTTACCTTACCAACTAGCTAATGGGACGCATGCTCATCTTTCACCGTTGTGACTTTAATTAAAAATCGATGCCGATCTTTAATACTATGAGGTATTAATCCAAATTTCTCTGGGCTATCCCTCTGTGAAAGGTAGATTGCATACGCGTTACGCACCCGTGCGCCGGTCTCTTGGTCCGAAAACCAATACCCCTCGACTTGCATGTGTTAAGCCTGCCGCTAGCGTTCATCCTGAGCCAGGATCAAACTCTTCATCGTATATTGTTTGAGATTTAAATCTCTTTATTTATTTGACTGAAGGTCTAGTGGTTTTATTCAAATCTTTCGATTCTATTACTCTTATTTCTTTTGTCTCGATTAATCGAGACGGCTGTCAATTCAATATGTCTAGGAACGTATCTTAATTCTTTCTAAGATTCACAACTCAGTGTGAGTCCGTGTTTCGCGCTTTTCGTTGTTTCTCAAAGCGGGTGCAAAACTAGCAATTCTTTTTTTAACCGGCAAGAAAAATTTGAAGTTTTTTTTAGAAATTTTTTATCTCTTTTCTTCTCTTTCTCTATCCAGTCTCTCAAAGAACGTTGCGCATTTTGCGGGGTGCAAAAGTAAACATCATTTTTAATTCTCGCAAGCTTTTTGAAATCTTTTTTGAATTTTTTTTTCAATCCCAATTTCATCTCTCTTGCCAGTCTATCTATGAACGTCTGCGTTGTTGCGGGTGCAAAAGTAGACCTTTTATTCACTTAAACAATACTTTTTCTAACCTTTTTTTAACCTTATCCTAAAGTTTTTTCCAACGCTTTGGTTTTGTGTCGTTTGCAACACGTCTTTTTTTGCGTTTCTTTCGGTTTGACTCTCGTTATAGGATAGATTTAGGCGTTTTTCACCTTTTTATAAGGTTAATTGCGGTTGTTCACTTTCAAATTAGACGTAGGCGAAACGATTCTCATATACCAAAACACCTATTTAGCCAAACTCTCCCTTTCAAACCCTCTCTCCTATATATAATATGTGTTTTATACACTCCTATTATACTAACACACCTTATATATAGGAGTAGCTCCTTATTAAGTACCCATGCCCTAGCCCCGATAGCAGTGGAAATCCTTGTTGGACGGCGTTCGGACAACAAGATTGAAACGTAGAGCGGGATAAAGCTTCTAATTATTTGAACTAATCTCTTGCAACAGACAACAATTGATTTTACATATATATAGAACAAACCTTATATATCTATTGTATGTGTTTTACCAATACTTTATATTTGCAATCTTAAAATATAAAAAACAATGATTAAGATTACTTTACCCGACGGGTCAGTTAGAGAGTTTGCTCCAGGAGTAACTCCGATGGATGTTGCAAAAAGCATCAGTGAAGGATTTGCCAGAAATGTTATTTCAGCTTCTTTTAATGGTACAACTATTGAAACATCGACTGAATTGACGACCGACGGTAGTCTTATATTATATACTTGGAATGATACTGATGGTAAGAAAGCTTTTTGGCATTCGACTTCACACGTTATGGCGCAAGTTCTTGAAGAAATGTATCCTGGAATAAAATTAACTCTAGGACCTGCTATTTCTAATGGTTTCTACTATGATGTTGATTTTGAAGATCAAAAAATAACCGAAGCTGACTTTAAAAAAATCGAAGACCGCGTTCTTGAAATTTCCAAAGGAAAACATGAATTTAAAATGCGTCCTGTTTCTAAAGCAGAAGCATTGGAAATATACAAAGACAATGTTTACAAAACTGAATTAATATCTAATCTTGAAGATGGCACTATCACGTTTTGTGATCACTCTACTTTTACCGACTTATGTCGTGGAGGTCATATTCCTAATACAGGAATCATCAAAGCAATGAAAGTGATGAGTGTTGCTGGCGCATATTGGAGAGGTGATGAAAAAAACAAGCAGTTAACTCGTGTTTACGGAACTTCATTCCCAAAACAAAAAGATTTAACGGAATACCTAGAATTACTTGAAGAAGCAAAACGTCGCGACCACAGAAAACTAGGAAAAGAGTTAGAATTGTTTGCTTTTTCTCAAAAGGTAGGTCAAGGTTTGCCTTTATGGTTACCAAAAGGAGCTGCTTTGAGAGATCGTCTAGAACAATTCTTGAAAAAAGCTCAGAAAAAAGCAGGTTACGAGCAAGTTGCCACTCCTCATATAGGTCAAAAAGAATTATATGTAACTTCTGGTCACTATGCTAAATACGGAGCTGATAGTTTTCAACCTATCAACACTCCTGCTGAAGGTGAAGAGTTTTTATTAAAACCTATGAATTGCCCTCATCACTGCGAAATCTATAATGTAAGACCTTGGTCTTACAAAGATTTACCAAAACGTTATGCTGAATTTGGAACTGTTTACAGATACGAGCAAAGTGGTGAATTACATGGTTTGACTCGTGTTCGTGGATTTACTCAGGACGATGCCCATATTTTTTGTACTCCGGAACAATTGGACGAAGAGTTTAAAAAAGTTATTGACTTAGTACTTTATGTATTTGGTTCATTAGGTTTTGAAAACTTTACTGCTCAAATTTCATTAAGAGATCAAGAAAACAGAGACAAATACATAGGCTCTGATGAAAACTGGGAAAAAGCAGAAAATGCAATTATCAATGCCGCTGCCGACAAAGGTTTAAATACTGTTGTTGAATACGGAGAAGCTGCTTTTTACGGCCCTAAATTGGATTTCATGGTTAAGGATGCTTTAGGAAGACAATGGCAATTAGGAACAATTCAGGTAGATTACAATTTACCGGAACGTTTTGAATTGACTTACAAAGGATCTGATAATGAATTACATAGACCTGTAATGATTCACAGAGCTCCATTTGGATCTATGGAACGTTTTATAGCTATTTTACTAGAACATACAGCAGGAAATTTCCCACTTTGGCTAATGCCTGAGCAGGCAATTATACTGTCTTTGAGTGAGAAATATGAAAATTATGCTAAAAAAGTTTTAAATCTGCTAGAAAATCACGAAATTCGCGCCCTAATTGATAACCGAAGTGAAACTATAGGGAAGAAAATTAGAGATGCAGAAATGCAGAAAATCCCGTTTATGCTGATTGTAGGTGAGGAAGAAGAAAAGAACGGAACTATTTCTATTCGTCGTCACGGACAAGAAGGTAAAGGTAATATCACCGTTACAATAGAAGAATTTGCTTCGATTGTTGACGAAGAAATCAAAAAAACATTAAAAGTATTTACAGTTTAACTTAAATTATAAAGTCATAGCAATAAGAAGTAACAGAGGTTTTCAACCTCGCGTAGAAAAAAAGGATGCACACAGAATAAATAATTTTATTCGCGGTGTACAAGAAGTAAGACTTGTTGGGGAAAACATAGAGCCTGGAGTTTTTAAACTTGCAGATGCTTTAAGATTAGCTGACCAATTTGAATTGGATTTAGTTGAGATTTCACCAAACGCAGAGCCACCGGTTTGTAAAATCATGGATTACAAGAAATTTGTTTACGAACAAAAGAAACGTGATAAGGCTCTAAAAGCGAAATCTACTCAAGTAGTAGTAAAAGAAATACGTTTTGGTCCTCAAACTGATGAGCATGATTATGAGTTTAAAAGAAAGAATGCTGAAAAATTCTTAAAAGAAGGAGCTAAATTAAAAGCTTTTGTATTCTTTAAAGGACGTTCTATTATCTACAAAGATCAAGGGCAAATCTTATTATTAAGATTAGCAACTGACTTAGAAGAATATGGTAAAGTAGAAGCTATGCCTATTCTTGAAGGAAAGAGAATGATTATGTTTATTGCTCCGAAAAAGAAAAAATAGTTAATAGGCAAAAGCCAAAAGGCAAAAGTTGAAAAGCTAATGGCTAATGACTAATCACTCAAAATAAGTAAGTAATATAAATTAAAACACTAGGAAAAAATGCCTAAAATGAAAACCAAATCTAGCGCCAAGAAACGTTTTAAAGTTACTGGTTCTGGAAAGATTAAAAGAAAGCATGCTTTTAAAAGTCACATCTTGACTAAAAAATCTAAAAAACGTAAATTAGCTTTGACTCACTCAGCGCTAGTTCACTCAACAGATATGAAAAGCATCAAACAACAATTAAGAATTATCTAATAAAAGCCATTAGTGAAAAGCCATTAGCCACTAGTTTTATAACTTATGACTATTGCCTAATCACTGTTGTCTTGATAATCTTTAGGTTAAAACAAATTTAATAACCTTGGAGTATGGCTATTAAGCTCCTTTGATTCAATTCAGGACGCCTGCTACAAAAAAACAATAAAATTATGCCAAGATCGGTAAATTCAGTTGCTAAAAGAGCAAGAAGAAAAAAAATAATGAAGCAAGCCAAAGGTTTCTTTGGTAGACGTAAAAACGTTTGGACAGTTGCTAAGAACGCGGTAGAGAAAGCAATGTGCTACGCTTACCGTGATAGAAAAGCGAACAAAAGAAATTTCCGTGCATTATGGATTCAACGTATCAACGCTGGAGCTAGATTGGAAGGAATGTCTTATTCTCAATTCATGGGGAAAGTAAAAGCTAACGGAATCGAATTGAACCGTAAAGTTCTTGCAGATTTAGCAATGAATCACCCAGAAGCTTTCAAAGCAGTACTTAATAAAGTAAAATAAACGTTTTATAAACTCAATTTAGAATTACTTACTTATATAAAAAAACCCAATCTTACGATTGGGTTTTTTGTTTCTAACAATTTTTAAAAAATTAAAAAACTGTTGTCCTAAATTAGCTATTTATCGACTTCTACTTTTGCAGTAAACGAAGAAATTGCTGTTGAACCAGTATCACTTTTGGCTACATAAATCCCCAATACGTTATTTCTGTACACGGTGTTAGCACTTGTGAGGCTCGAGTTAGGAAAATCAATATCAATCCAATTTGCTTCTCCAAATGATCCATCAGAGTTTCTTTTTACAGAAACAAACGAAGCACCTCCCCCTTCTCCATTAGCACTAATCCAATCAGCTGGCATATTATATCCATTATCTTGTGAAATGGTAATTCCTTCAAAATGGGTAACTATAGACAAAATAGTTTCATTATTGTAACTAAACGATTTTAAATTACTGATACTTTTTGTTTTTGAATCATAATCAGCTAAGAACGCTTGACTTAGTTTTCCTAGTTTATGACTCGAATACCCCCCTGCTAATGTATAACTATTACCTCCATTATGCCAAATACCATATAATGTATTGGTTATTGAATCTGGCAATATAAAATCTGTGAATTCTTTAGTCGCAACATCATATATAAAAGCGTATCCGTTTTTATCGTTTTCAACATCGTAATTACCAACTGCTAAACCACCCATTGTACTATGAACAAAAACGTTATTTGTATTTCCTCCATTAGGAGATACCTGCGTCCAAGTTCCAGAGCCGTCTATAGGCCCTTCATAATAAAATCCAAGATTTCCACTTACTGCTTTACTTGTGGATGTCGATGAGGATGTAGATGTTTTATAGGAACCAACTATTTGAACGGTACCATTTGGTCCATTATTGGGTCCATAACATGAGGTATTGGTAACTGTTTCTGTTCCCACATTTGGGAAATTAACAACATACCATTCTCCTTTATTCCCATTCCCCAATAGTGGCCCTTTATAAATTAATCCTTGCATAACTTCATTCTGTCCTAATAGACTACCTGAAATATATACATTCTCTGATTCTGAAACACCTCTTATTCCTTGAATAGTTGTTTCGCCTGTAGCAGGATTATTGAAATCCTGGTAATTTATGGTATTAACTTCCTGATCTATATTTTGTGACATAGTGTAATGTTTTTTATGACGTCAATAATTTTCAAATTTCCTCTTGAATATTCTAACTAAATTCCACAGGACTAAGTACATCCGTAGGAGCATTTACCCATAGTTTTTCTACTTCAAGTTCATGCAATTGTCGTTCTAAATCTCTCCTTATTTCGCTGTATTCTGGATCATAGGCAAGATTGTTAACTTCTAATGGATCATTTATCAAATCATACAGTTCATACTGTTTGAAAAAAGCAGTTGCTGCATCAAAATAATAATCGAATTTCCATTTTTCTGTTCTGATACAACGAATACGATTAGCTGCTCTTATAATATTCCAATTGCTGTTTGATCCCGCCTTAATATCGTCATATGTAAATAATATACTATCCTGAACTGGTGTACCATCTTCCATTATAGGTACCAAACTTGTACCAGCAAGTCCTGTAGGTGGGTTTGATACATTTGCAATATCTATGAATGTTGGCATAATATCTACCAATGTCGCTAATGCATCGGATTTCTTTATACCGTGGTCTTTAAATAAAATAGGGTTTGAAATCACTAGCGGTATTCTTAATGCTTCTTCATAAGCTACAAAAGTTTTTTGACGCAATCCTCCATGAGCAAGTCCCATTTCACCATGATCAGATGTAAAAGTTACAATTGCAGAATCTGCCAATCTTTTTCCATTCTCATCTTCTTTGTATAATTCTTTGATAAAATAACCTAGTTCCTTATCAACATGACTCAATAAATAGCCATAGAAATTAATATAATTCAGTTTCTCTTCTGGAGTCACTATTGCTCCTAAACTAAATGCCATATTAATTAATATTTGCTCTTGTGCCATAGGTTTTTTGTTTTCAAGCAAGTTTTCACCTACTGTTGCAGGAAGCCCTATTTCTCTACCTGACCAACTATCTGGATGATATCCTGAAGTTCCAGCCGTATTTGGATAAGCTAAGACATCGTGCGGGTTTACCAATGAAAGAATAAGACAATAAGGCTGATGATTCCCTTTGGCTCTTCTTGCCTTTACTTCTTTCAAGTATTGTATTGCTTCTGCAGTGTATCTTGCATCATGGTTAGCATATCCTCCACCAAAATTCAGCGGATTAACATCTTCTCCTGCATCCGGAGCTACCCATCCCATTGCACCAAATAAAGAAATATCTGCTGCAGTTAAATCTGCATAATTAGTTTTGGTTCCATTAGGAGCTACTCCCTTACTCATATGCCATTTACCTCTATACTGTACATCATATCCATCTGCCCAAAGCGTATTCATTATATTCGGCAACGCATTATTGAGCGTTGGTTCTTGCGGTGATAAAAGTCCTCCTTCGGTTAAAGTTTGACTAACCCCGTGCTTAGCTGGGTATACTCCTGTAAATAGAGTTGTGCGGCTTGGAGAACACATACAGGTATTACAAAACGCTCTATCAAAACTGAATCCGTTCTTTTTAAGAAACGTAAGTGTAGGAAGATTTTTTTCTTCCCATCCCGGAGGAAAATGTTGTGTGGCGCGTTGCTCATCTGTAATAATAAGAATCATGTCTGGCTGATCGCCAATTTGCTTTAGTTTTTGTTTAAAATTCATTGCTGTTGTTTTAAAATTATTAAATAAAAAAATCTATATGTTACAGTTTGTTTATATCATTTATGAATTTGAAATAATCTAAAAACCAGTTACTTTTTTTGAAATATTTTCAAAAAGTTAAACAAGCATCTTCTTGTAATTCTATTTGTTCCTCCTCTTTGAATAAAGAGTAGAGCAATATGGGATAGCTATCAAAATTATAATTTGGTACTATCTCGACCTTTTCAGATGTTGCAACAAAATTCTCTAAAGGGAAAGGTATAGTTTGAAAACTAAATGTAGAAGTGAACACCTGTGTAATTCCGGCAAATGCAATGTCTATACAATCATTGCACAATGGAATTTCTTCTGTAAATTCTTTTTGATGGTCCATAATTCTTAGTTTAACAGATCTAATAAAATAACAACAATTAAACCATCTTAACTAACGTATAAATACCTGTTTTACAGATAATAAGACACTTATTTTTAAATAAAATTAAATTCTAATACACATAAAAAAACCCAATCTTTCGATTGGGTTTCTGATTTATTATACCAGTTAATTATAAAACCAACAGTGGTGCAATGAATCCAAAGCCTAAAAGACCAGTGGTATAATCTTTGGCACCAAAAGCATTTTCAGCATAGTTTGTATAATCATACTTTCTTGCTGTATAAGCTACATAAAATTTTATATTCATGTCCTTAAATGGCATATATTGAATCGTTGGAATAAGTCCATAACTTGTAGATAATTTTGAACTTCCATTTGGATCCGGATTATCTTTCCATGAATGATTACTATTCATTACCGTTAAAAGTAAATTAATTTTAGGAGCAACCAAATATTCTGCTCTTACCCAGTTTTCTACATAAAGAGCATCTTGTGCAGCATATGGGTATTGGCTACTAATTATACTTGATACAATTCCTAAACGATCAAGACCTTCATCACTGTATTGAAAATCATAATACAATACGAAATTTTTAGCCTTGAACTTATTACCCAATGCAAAATAATTCATATGAGCTCCTTTGGCCTCATTAAAGAAACTATAACTATACGTGGTTTCAAATTTTCCATCAAAAAAACTACCTCTCCAATTAGCTACCAATGCCAAAGGATATTCTGAAGGTACAATGTTTGGTGGAGCTGAAGCTCCATATTGTTCTTCATACGTTTTGGTTCTTGAATTTAAGGCTTGAAAAGAAAATGAATTTTTTCCATCAGCCAAAGTATGCGATATTCCAGCCCCTACCAAAAAGTTATCCGCATTCTCTATCACATCATTATACGTTAGGATGTCAATTGGATTAAAATCAAACTCATATCCTCCCCAATCAGCACATAGTTTCCCAAAAGAAAAATTGGTCCTAGGCGACAAATCAATTCTCAAAAAAGCCAAATCGACTGCTCTACTGATGTTATCCAAATTCCCAGGAACAGGTTCTCTGGTATATCTATTACGGAATCTAAAATAAACTTTATCATGAATTTTTCCTTTTAATTCAAATCGAAGTTGATTTACATTAAAATCAGAAAGCGTATGACTACCATCCAAAAAATTACTATTATAAGCCATTCGCGAATTAAAAATCACGTCTACATCTCTTAACAAAGATTGTTTTGATACCGGTATTAACGATTTTAAGGAATCTGGGAAAACAAAACCTCCTTCGTTAGTTTGTTTCTCCACTTGACCAAAAGAAAAAACTGGTAAAAAACCAATTACTAAATAAATAAAATATTTTCTCATAACTCTCTAATTTAAAGGTTTATAATAAAAATGACCCTAATAAAAACCCGATAGCAATTGCTACTGCTATAGCAACAACACCAGGTGTAATAAAACTATGGTTGATTACAAATTTTCCAATTTTAGTACTTCCTGTTCTATCAAAGTTAATTGCCGCCAATAATGTTGGGTAGCCCGGCAAAACAAAATCACTGTTTACGGCTGGAAAAATGGCAATTAAAGCTGATGAAGGAAGTCCCAAAGCAATCCCTAACGGCATCATTGTTTTGGTAGTGGCGGCTTGGCTAAACATCAAAACCCCCATAATAAAAACGGCAATGGCAAAAGTCCAAGGATAAGCATTTACAATACCACCTAAGGCTTCTTGTATTGTACTATTGTTAGCATGCATGAAAGTCGAACTCATCCAGACAACTCCAAAAACAGATACTACAGCTGATGCCATAGAAGTAAATAAACTGGCTTTAGTAACCTCAGCCGTGCTTGTTTTGGTAATTAGCATCATTGCGGCTGAAGATGTAAGTGTAACAACACTAATTATTGTAACCATAGATAAAGAACCATCTGCACCTACGGCAAGCGATTTAGCACCTGGCTCAAAACTTGGAACGATGCTTGGAAAAGCGCCTGCTATTACAATCAATACAATTGCAAAAGCAAATATCATTACAGAAGTTTTAGCTCCAGGTTTTAAAAGTGCTTCTTCACCTTCGGCATCTGTATGCATACTATTTGCAAATTCTAAATCTTTCATTTTTTCAATGAAAATAGGATCATCATTTAGTTCAATCCCTTTTTTGAAAACAGCAAAACAACCAACTAGTACTCCAATAATACAAGCAGGAATACAAATCATCATGATATCTACTAATGCTCCCGGATACCCCAATATTACCACCAAAGCAGCTGTTGCAGCACTCATAGGGCTTCCGGTTAAAGCTAAATGTGATGCTATAACCGAAATACTTAAGGGGCGTTCAGGACGAATTCTTTTCTTAGCGGATACTTCCGAAATAATGGGCAATAAAGAATAAACTATATGTGCTGTCCCCGCAAATAAACACAAAAAGTATACTGTAAATGGTGCTATAAATGTGATATTGGAGGGGTTACTTCTAATAATTTTTTCGGCTAAACTCACAAGATAGTCTAATCCTCCACAGGCTTGTAATGTGGCTGCTGTTGTTACAATGGCCATAATAATTAACATTACATCAAGAGGCGGATCTGTTGGTTTCATTTTGAAAACAAAAAGAAAAACAAACAAACCAACCATTCCCATGACTCCTAATCCAATTCCTTTCATTTGTGAACCGATGAGAATCATTGTAATAAGAACAGCAAATTCAATCCAAATCATATATAGACTTTTTTTAAGGTTATCACTATTTAATTTAAAGTTTAAAAAGGGAATCTTAACAAATGAAAGATTCCCTTTTCAAACAATTAATATTCAAAGAAATTTTGTTGAATTTTTGACCTATCAGAAGTTTCCGTTAAAGACAACATCAATAATACTCTAGACTTTTGCGGATTTAAATCATCAGAAACCACAAAACCAAGTTCTGCATCTTTTACTTCATTCTCCAAAGTAATTCTTCCAGATCCCGCTCTTCCAGAACGACATACCAAGATTCCTTTTTTAGAAGCTTCTGCTAATGCCTTCCCTACTGGCTCTCCAAAATTACCATTCCCCATTCCCGCATAAACAATTCCTTTTACACCAGAATTTATTATACCTGTCACAGATACCGGACTTGCATCTGCATATCCGTAAACAATTTCTACCTGAGGCAATGAAGTTAATTTTGTAACATCAAACTTTTTAGAAGGATTTCTTAATGATTGATAGTAATAATTTACTTTACCATCATATATCAAACCTATTGGTCCAAAATTACGAGACTGAAAAGTTTCTAAATTTGTAGTGCTCGTTTTAGTCACATCTCTTGCATCATAAATCTTTTCATCCATAGCAACAATTACTCCCTTTCCTTGACTTTTAGGATTTGCTGCCACCATTACGGCATCTAATAAATTTCTATTCCCGTCTTGACTCATAGCTGTAGAAGGACGCATAGCTCCCACTAAAACTACCGGTTTATCAGACATTACGGTTAAATCCAAGAAATAAGCCGTTTCTTCCTGTGTATCAGTTCCATGAGTAACAACTATAGCGTCAGCTTCATTGTTTTTGAAAATTTCATTTATTCTTTTTGATAATTTTAGCCAAGTAGCAACATTCATGTCCTGACTACCTATTTGTGCAATTTGCTCACCAGATATTTTTCCATAATCATGGATTTGTGGTACTGCGTTTAATAAATCATCAATAGGCACTTTTCCTGCTGTATAAGCCGCTTTTGTTGAAGAAGCTCCCGATCCGGCGATGGTTCCTCCAGTTGCCAAAATAATTATTCTTGGAGATGTTTTAGTCGATTGGCCTTGAGCCTGAGCTTGAAATGCAAAAACAGACATCATTACTAGTATAATAATTCTTCTCATGATTTTTTTGTTTAGTTAATATATAAAACTCTTCGGAACCTTAAATACAATATTTAAGAAGTAATAAATTTTGGATTAATTAAATTTTCTATTGAATAAATCTCTTCCCATTTATCTTGAGAAATTAATTTACGTTCTACAACTACAATTTGATGTACGCTTTTACCTGTTTTTAAGGCCTCTCCTGCTATACTAGCACTTTCTTCATATCCTAAAATTGGGTTCAATTGTGTTACAATCCCAATACTATTCATCACCATATCGTAGCAATGTTTCTCATTTGCTGTAATGCCATTGATACATTTATCTATTAATGTTTCTAATGCATTTGACAAATAATCTAAAGAAGTAAACATTGCAAAAGCTATTACTGGTTCCATAACATTCAATTGCAATTGACCAGCTTCTGCCGCCATAGTAACTGTTAAATCTTGACCAATAACATAAAAACAAGTTTGGTTTACTACCTCTGGAATAACTGGGTTTACTTTTCCTGGCATGATAGAAGAACCAGGCTGACGTGCCGGTAAGTTAATTTCATTTAAACCTGTTCTTGGTCCTGAACTAAGTAATCTTAAATCGTTGCAAATTTTAGAGATCTTAACTGCAGTTCTTTTTAACGTACCCATTATTTGTACATAAGCACCTGTATCTACGGTTGCTTCAATTAAATCTGGTGATAATGTTAAAGGAATACCAATTTCATCAGCCAAATATTTTACACAAATTTCTGGGTATCCTTCTGGAGCATTTACTTTGGTTCCAATTGCGGTGGCCCCCATATTTATTTCTAAAAGTAAGCTTTGGGCATCTTTTATTCTTCTTACATCCTCTCCTATTGTAGTTGCATAGGCGTGAAATTCTTGCCCTAAAGTCATCGGAACCGCATCTTGTAATTGAGTACGCCCCATTTTTAAGACCTTACTAAATTCTTCTCCTTTGGCTGTAAATGCAATTTCTAATTTTTCTACAGTTTTAATAAAATGATCCATCTTTAAATATAAAGCAATTCTAAATGCTGATGGATAAGCATCATTTGTAGATTGAGAACAATTAACATGATTATTAGGGTGCAAAAAGTTGTATTCTCCTTTTTTATGCCCTAAATATTCTAAACCAATATTTGCAATTACTTCATTGGCATTCATATTAACAGATGTTCCCGCTCCTCCTTGTATTAAATCACTAACAAATTCCTTATCAAAGTTACCTGCAATGAGCTGATCACTTCCGTAACAAATTGCTTCAGCAATTTTTGCATCTATTGCGCCACAATCTTTGTTTGCCATTGCTGCAGCTTTTTTCACATAGCCCAAAGCCTTTATAAACAAGGGTTCTTTTGAAATAGGAATCCCTGTAATATTGAAATTCTCTACAGCTCTAAAAGTTTGTATTCCATAATACAAATGATCTGGAATATCTAATTCTCCTAAAAAATCGTGTTCTTTTCTTGTTGATCCCATAATAAACTTAGATTGTTTGATTGTTTTTATTCTATTTTAAATTTGACTTATTATTTTTTGATTAGCTCATCAAAGAAACTATAATTGGTCCCCAAGCCGTTAAAAGTATATTCCCAAGAGCATACGGAATTGTATATCCCAATACAGGGAATTTACTGGCTGATGCGTCTTGAACTGCTTTTAGTCCTATAGTTGATGTTCCTGCACCTGTTTGAGCGCCCAATAAAATTATTGGATTCATTTTAAGGACATATTTTCCAAAAAATAGTCCTATAATATGCGGGGCTATGGCAACGACTAAACCTGCCAAAATGATACTAAACCCCATTTCTTTAAGTCCTGATATAAAAGTTGGACCAGCTGCAAGACCTACGAGTCCTATGAAAGTGGCCAACCCTACATTATCAAAAATCCATAATGCTGCCTCTGGAATACTACCGAATATAGGGGTTCTTGAATGCAACCATCCAAAAATCAATCCCATTACCAATGCACCTCCACTGGTAGTCAAAGTAATTGATATCCCAAAAACAGTAACCGAAAGTAGCCCAAATAGTCCTCCTAATACAATCCCTAAACCTAAAAAAACTATGTCCGTGGCTGAACTAAGTCTATCTAAATATCCTATTTCTTTGGCTGCTTTCTCCATTAAAACCATTTTACCCGTAACTTTCAAAACATCACCTCGCAACAAAACGGTATTCAAATTAAAAGGGATTTCATGATACTCTCTGGTAATCTTATCCAACATTAAACCATTTCCAAAATGATTTCTCAATTGACCTATTGTTTTTCCTGCAATCTCTTTATTTGTTATCGTAATATCCATATGAGCTAATGGGAATTTCAATAACTCTTCATCTAAAACTTCTGGGCCTATGATTGAAAGACTATTTAAAATAATACCGTGCTGAGCCATAATTACCAATATGTCATCCTTATGGATTATAGTTTCGGGTGATGGCTCTATTAATTTTTCATTATGCCGCATTCTTTGAATGGCTAATCTTAAATCTTTGTTGTTGCTTTCAAATTCTGCGATAGTCATTCCTATCCATTTCTCATTCGTAATTTGATAGGCTCTGATTATCCATCTTTGATAAGCTGATTGTATACCCGGTTCGTGTTCGGTTTCCCCGGTTAGTGTTTTACTTAATTTTTCGCTTTCATCCACTAAATTTATTCCCAATAATTTTGGAGCTATTGTGGTTAGAAAGAAAACAAGGGAAGTAGCACCTATAAGATAGGTTACTGAATAAGCAACTGGTATATTATTTATTAATCGTGCTTTTTCAATTTCAGACATTGGAAGCTTATTTATGGCTTCTGAAGCTGTACCAATAAGTGTAGATTCTGAAAAAGACCCTGCCAAAAGTCCAGCAGAAGTACCAACATCGTAACCCAATAATTTAGAAATTCCAAAAGATATTAATAAACAAGAAACACAAATAACTACCGTTAACATCAATTGCGGGAATGCATTTTTCTTGAGTCCTTGAAAAAATTGAGGTCCTACTTTATAGCCTGTAGCGAAAAGAAAAAAATCAAAGAAAATAACTTTTACTATAGAAGGAACTTCAATATCCATTTGACCTATTAGAACTCCTGCAAACAAGGTTCCTAAAACAACTCCTATTTTAAAAGTACCTATTTTGATATGACCTAATGCAAAACCAAATGCTAGTACCAAAAAAACGGCCAATTCAGGATGTTCTCGTAATATCTTTATAAAAATTACCATAGCAATTGAATTTAAAATAAATTAAAGCGAACAACTAATTTTTTCAATAATCCAAAACAGAGAAATCTTAATTAACACTAAATTTAACACTAAATATTTTAACATTTTATAAAAAAATCATTTTTTTTCAATACTCAACCCAAACATATAGCACTGTTATCTAACACATTAAAAACAAATTCTTAATATTTAATGAGATAATCTTGTTAATTTTTAATTTCTTAATAAATTGGTTTTAATAGGAACTCTATATATTAAAATACAAAAACACTGATTTTAATTAACGAATTTATAAATGATCCAAGAATATTTTTTTATCATTTATACTCCGGAACATACATTTTGCTTTTTATAAAATCACTGATATTTTCAGGTCTTTCTATACTAGCCAGTCCGCTGTTAAAAATTTCCTCGGCTACCTTAATCGCAACTGCAATAGACACTTTCAAAATATCATTTACACTAGGATAAATCAATCCTTTTTCAAAATCATCTTGAGTTACTTGTTCGGCTACTGCCTCAGCTGCAGTCAATAGCATATCGTCTGTAACTCTTTTTGCTTCTGTCGCGAAAATTGCCAAACCCAAAGCCGGAAAAATAAAAACATTGTTCCCCTGTCCAGGCGTAAATGTTTTCCCTTCATATTGAACTGGGGCAAATGGACTACCACTGGCAAAAATTGCCTTGCCTTTACTCCATGTATACGCTTGCTCTGCCGTACATTCTGAATGTGACGTTGGATTAGAGTACGGAAAAATAATAGGTCGCTCATTTACAGCACTCATATTCTCGATAACCTGTTGATTAAAAGCGCCTCCCACAGTACTTACTCCAACAATAGCTGTAGGTTTAATTTTTAGTATCACATCTGCAAAATTATCTGATGGCTCACTATCATGCGCAAATCGCAATTGATGCTCAGCTAAATCATTTCTGCTATTCACCAATAAGCCGTTCACATCAAACATCCAAATTTGACTTAAAGCTTCCTGTTTTGTCAAGCCATCTCGTATAAATTTTTCGACCAACATATCAGCAATACCAAAAGCTGCTGCACCTGCACCTAAAAATAAAAACCGTTGCTCTTTAAACGATTTTTTCATCAAACGACTTATAGAAATAAAACCAGCAGTAGCTATAGCAGCCGTTCCTTGTATATCATCATTAAAAGTACTTACTTTATTTCTGTAGGTATTCAAAATACGGATAGCATCTACTCCTGGAAAATCCTCCCATTGAATGCATATTTTTGGAAAAACTTCATTCATTGCAATAACAAAAGCTTCTACAAAATCATCAAATTCTTTTCCTCGAATTCTTTTGCATTTTAAACCTGGGTAAAGTGGATCATTTAGAAACTCTTCATTATTGGTACCTACATCCAAAACTATAGGTAATGTATATTCTGGCGGAACTCCCCCGCAACTTGTATATAAAACTAATTTTCCTATAGGAATTCCTAATCCAAAAATACCTAAATCCCCCAATCCTAAAATACGGCCACCATCTGTCACAACAGTGAATCGTACATCTTTTTCGGACCAATTTCTCAAAATATCTTTTATATGGTCTTTTTGATCTATAGATATATATAAACCTCTTGGCCTTCTGGACACTTGTCCAAATTTCTGACAAGCCTCACCTACAGTTGGTGTATAAACCAAGGGCAAAAATTTAGCTGGTTCACTGGTAATCGTTTTGAAAAACAGAGTTTCATTGTTTTCCAATAACTGCATAAGATATATGTACTTGTTTATTGGCTTTGTAAAATTTTCCAGTTGTTCTGTAATTCTACAAATCTGCGTTTCAATAGTCTCAACCGCATTTGGCAACATCCCCAATAATCCATATTTTTCTCTTTCCTCTTGAGTAAAAGCCGTTCCTTTATTAAGACGTGGATTACGCAAAATCGAATAACCAGTATTTTCATCCATTGTGAATATGCTTTAAAATTAATATTCATTTATATTTTGTCTGGAACTTTTATTTATTTCTTTTCCAAACGAATAAATCTAATTATTTCTTGAGCTTAGTGGTAAGCGGATTTTAAAACAGGTACTATTTAAAAGATTAAAACTAGTATTAGTTTCAATTTTAAAAACATAAAACTACTACAGTTTTAATAATTATACAATCAAATTCTTATTAAGGATTCATTATTCTTATGTTTTAAAACCAGAAAATACATCTACTCATTTGTCTTAAATCCAAAAAAAAAGAATTAAAATCCAAAAAAATCATTCATCTCCAGAATTAGCTGGTGCTTCTGAAACATTATGCTTTATCGTGGTATTTAAGTAAAAAAACAATCGTATGGTATGATTCATATCATATTGATAACCTGAATATTTTTGCTGATAAACATTCATATATCCAAAATCAAAACTCAAATTGGGATTTATGTTTTGTTTGATCCCTATGAATAATCTATTTTGATCAAACGTATTATAAATCACTTCTTTCCCAAAGTGAATCAAAATTTCGTCGGACAAAACCAGTGAAGGCCACTTTTTATTACTAGACACTGGTATATTAAAACTTGCCAAATACCGCACTCTATTTGTAAATCTCCATTCGCCTGTAGGTTCATCGTTGGCCATTTTTTCTTGCCATCTTTGCTCATTACGCAGTCTTTGAATTACCCCCACTTTTCCAATTTTTGTATTTAATTGTGCTTGTTGGTATATTCTATTTTCATCTGCATAGGTTGACCATCCTTCTTTGGTAGGAGCCAACCACATATGGGCGTATCCCCCCGTTAGAGAAACGCTTGAATTTGGTATATAGGTAATTCCGCCTCTTAAAAAATAAAAATTATTACTTTCAAAAAAATCATTTTCCCTAACATGAACATCAGCTACTATACCCCAATGGTCACTAAATTTTGTTACCGTGTTCAAAGAAACCCAAGTTTGCAATTGTTGATTCACTTCTTTTGTTTGAGGTGTTTGCCCAAACAATAAAAATGGAAATAATGAAACTAGAATTTTTGATATAGCTTTCAAAATGACAAAAGGATTAAATCAATAAACAAAATTCGTACTAAAATTAATTAAAATAACTTTTAGAAACTTCATTATGCAAAAATACTTTGCATATTATTTTATAAATATGATATATGTCAGTTGAAAAAAGGAATCAAAAATATCTAGTATTATGAAGAAACCATCAAAAAAAAACAAGTTTTTAAGAACCAACACTTTATGTGTGTGTTTAAGTTTATTCCTTTTCTTTTAGTCTATGACTTTTAATAATATAATTTGTAATAGCCTTTAATGGCTTATCAGTTTCTGGATTAAATCCCGGTTGATTAAAAAGCTCTATTTCTCCATCATTCTTAGAATACCAAACTAAAGCTTTACCATTTTTAAAAAACACTAATGCAGCTTTTGGATCTAATTTCCTTAACTCCATAGTGTTCTCATCAATAGGAACAATATTATTCAATTGACCAATTCCTAATTTCTCATTAGTGCAATCTACCGCTTCGTAATGATTCCCTTTCCATTGCATGCATTGTTTAGTTGGTGAGATTATATCTTTTATTGTATACATCATAAAAAACAAGAATAAGAAACCAGTCAAAAAAGGAATTATCTTTCTGATTAGTTTCTTATTCTTAATATTATCCTCAATAATTACTTCGTTTCCAGTAAACTCTTCTAAATCATCAATACTATCAACAGTAACATTTTGCTCTTTCCCTGTGGGGATCTCAATACTAATTATATCCGTTGTTCCTTTATACTGACTGTACTTACTAAGAGGTCTTAGCTCAAAATCTATAACAATAGCCGCCAATTCTACTCTAATTTTATTCCCGGAATCTTTCTCTCCTTTCAAAAATGAAATCACCGACTTCAATCTTCCAGTACCAAAATTTTCTATAGCTCTTCCTAATTTTTCATCTTCTTTGGCTCCAAAATACGACCTAAATATATTTTCATCAGATTTAGTCAAACGGTTTTCAAAAATATTCAAACATAAATCTCTCAATTGGGCTGGTGTACTGCCATAAATGCTATCAGTTTTCTGGGCTCGGTATTGCGCTTTAATAGCACTTTTATATTCTTCAAAAGTAGTTTTGTCCATAAGCATGATCGGAATTTTTTGGAATTTTTGGAATACATCGGAATTACTGGAATTATCGGAATTCCATTGAAATCATTCAACAGAAACTCTATTCCTTTGCTTCAGAATTAGTTCATGTTCTATTTCGCGATATGAACAAATGTACAAAACTAATTCTAAAAAAGTGTTGCTAAACAGCGTAGTACGTTTGTTCGGGAAGTATAAATAATACTATTCTGTTTTAGCCACACTTCACTTCCCACAAGTAAAAAAACAATCTGTTTTTAAATGGCTCGCCTAGTCCGGCAATGATTCGATTTCAAAATCGAACGGCCAAACCTATGTCAAATTTTTAAATCAAACAAAATGAAAAAAATATTTTTAGTATCATGTTTTATGATCGCAAGCGTAGTTATGGTTTCTTGTACTAATGATGAAGTGGAAACAACTCCAAAAACTAGTAAACAACAAGTCAGAGCGGATGCTCCTATAGACGGGCAGAATGGTCAAATACCAACTACCCCACCTAAGCCATAAATTTTAAAAAAATCAATTAAAACATTCATACTGTTTTAATTAATTTCAGTATTTTCGGGAAATGATAGCAAAAAAGTTATGTTTCCCGAATTTTTATTTATTACTAATATTACTACTTGTAATAAGTTCTTGCTCTAAAGAACAGTCAATTCTTAAAGACAAAAAAATAAATACTGCTTATCAAACTTATATTGATTATGCTGAAAAATATTTTGCAAAATCACAATACAACAGCGCCTTTTTTTATTATAACAAATCGAAATTAGCTTGTGACCCATCTAAGGATAAAGTCAAAATTATTTATTCTTTACTTAAAATGGCAGCTATACAACAAACCCAAGGAGATTACACCAGCAGTGAAAGTACTGCTACGGAAGCCATTCCGTTTTTCGACAAAACAACAGATAATCAATACAAAATTGCAATTTATAATACCTTAGGAATTAACTATGTAAATCTTTTTGATTATGACAATAGTATTTATTATTATAATCAAGCTTTTAATTTAGCTGAAGATGAATTACAAAAAGCAATACTTAAAAACAACGTTGCTGTTGTGTACATGGAAAAGCAAGACTACCCAAATGCCATATCAATTCTTACCCCATTAGTATCTATAAAAAAAGTTACAGACAATGATGAAAATTACGCCCGAATTCTTGACAATTTAGGCTTTTCATATTTCAAAACAGGAAACTCAAAAAAAGGTTTGGATTATATCAATCAAGCCCTAAAAATTAGAGAACAAATAAAAGATGATTTTGGAATAACAACATCCTATTACCACCTATCTGATTTTTACAACAAGACCAATCCTGTTTTGTCCTACCATTATGCAAAAGCATCCTATGCAAAGGCTACCAAAATAAATAATGCAAATGATCGACTAGAATCTTTAGAGCAATTAATTAAAAATAGTACCGGAAATCAATCCAAAAAATTTACAACAAATTACCTCCACATCAACGATAGTCTTAATAAAGTAAGGCAAAAGGCAAAAAATCAATTTGCAAAAATCAAGTATGATTCTACTAAAGAAAAAAACGAAAATCTAAAACTTAAAACCCAAAAAGCTGAGAATGACTTGCTGTTAGAGCAAGAAAAAAACCGAAGCCTAACTTCTTACATTATTATTGTGTTGGTCTCAAGCTTTCTTTTATTTCTTTACTATTATTTAACTACAAAAGGGAAACGCGAAAAAGCTAAAGCAGTATATGACAGCGAAACTAGAATATCTAAAAAACTTCACGATGAATTAGCCAATGATGTTTACCAAACAATGGCTTTTGTTGAAACCCAAGATTTACAAAACCCAGTAAAAAAAGAAAACCTTCTAGGTAGTCTCGATAAAATATATGCCAGAACCAGAAACATCTCGAGAGAAAACAGTGAAATTGAAACTGGAATTAACTTTGAAGAAGAACTAAAAGAAATGCTTTCCGGTTACAACAACAATCAGATCAAAATAATTATTAAAGACAATGGCGATATTAATTGGATAAAAATTCAAACTGAAAAGAAAATTGCGCTATACAGAGTATTGCAAGAACTGATGGTTAACATGAAAAAACACAGTCAGTGTTCCTTTGCTGCTGTTAGTTTTGATTCGAATGAAAAATTCATTCAAATTGATTATGCCGATAATGGAGTTGGAATGAACAATACACAAATTTTAAAAAATGGCCTTCATAATGTGGAAAACCGTATTCAGTCCATAAATGGAACCATTACTTTTGACATAGAAACCAATAAAGGTTTTAAAGCTAAAATAGCAATACCTAAATAATTACTGATTATGTTCAAAAAAGTTTTAATAGTAGATGACATCGATTTTAATGATATTGCAGCCGTACAAGTACTCGAAGAACTTGAAGTTCCAGAAATTGCATTTTCAAAATATTGTGATGATGCACTATTAAAAATTAAAAAGGCCTACAAAGACAATGAACCTTATCAACTGTTAATCTCAGATTTGTCGTTTAAAGTTGATCATAGAGAAAACACACTCAACTCTGGCGAAGAATTAATAGCAGTAGTAAAACAATTGTTTCCCGAAATAAAAATAATTGCTTTTTCAATTGAAGATAAATCCTATCGTATAAAATCATTATTTGACAAATATAAAATCAATGGTTTTGTTATGAAAGGACGTTCTAGTATTGCAGAACTTAAAAAAGCAGTCGAAGTCGTTTATGAAGACACTCAAAACTACCTGTCACCCGAATTGAATCATATTCTTAGGGACAAAACTGTCAATGAAATAGACAATTATGACATTCAATTGATGAAGTATCTTTCTAAAGGCGTAGCTCAGGAAAATATGGAGGCTACATTTAAAGAGGCTGGTATTACTCCAAACAGCAAAAGCACTATTGAAAAACGCATCAACAAACTCAAAATATACTTCAAAGCTAACAACACCACTCACCTTGTGGCAATTGCCAAAGATTTAGGATTGGTTTAATTCTAAAGTTTTTATCTACTAGAAAGTACTTTTATATTTCTGGATTAAAAAATTTACTCCTTTTAATATATAAATTACACTTTAAAAATAGGCTTTTACGGTTTCCAGTAAAGAAGTTTTCTTTAATGAATTTAAGTTTGTTTCAATATTTCAAACACAATGCGAGCAAATAATTCTGTCAAAACTGCTGCTTCAAAATATAATTTAAAAAAGAAAAACAGCTTGGGAACAGTAACTCCCAAGGCAAATTTATTTGTAAAACACTTATCCAAAAATAACATCTATTTAAACTCCATGATTATAATAATTGGTGTTATAATAAGTCTCATCCTTTTGGGAGTAACATGCCATTTCAAATCTTTAGATTACAGAATTTGCTATATTCCTCTAATGTTATCTTTTATGCTCGTTTCCATCCTAAGCGCTTTAAGATATAGATTCAAAAAAATCTAGTTCATTATTTAATTCAATATATAAAAGCATCAGTTCCTTCTGATGCTTTGTTTTTTTTAAAAACTTCTCAATCTCAATTAGCAAATAAAAAAGCCCTTTACGGTTTCCCGTAAGCAATTGATTTATAATGTATTTAAGTTTGATTATTATTAACACTTAAAATTTTAAACAATGTCATACAAAGCATTAGTAACATTAGACCTGCCTGAGGCAACAAAAGAACAAAGAGAGATTTTTTATCAAGTCTTAAAAGATGAAAAATGGACAAAAATATCCAATTTAGATACTGCATGGAAAGTAACTTTTAAAGATGGAGTGACAAGAATAGATGCGATAAATACAATAAAAAATGACCTAGAGAAAGCAAAACTAAAAAGCAAACTAAAAAGAGTTGATTATGCTATTCAGATAGATGTAAATGATGTTATTATCGCTAATTTATAAAACCATGGAATATAAAGTAATCCCCTTCGTGGCATCAATAGATTCAAAACAAGGAACCTCGCAGCATGTGGCCCAACAATTAGAAGAATTGATAATGAATTACAACTCGAAAGGTTGGAAATACATTAGACTAGAAAGTGTCTCAACATTTATACAACCAGATGCAGGCTGTTTTGGTCTAGGTGCAAAACCCGGTTATACAACAACTCGACAAATGATAGTTTTTGAGAAATAATATGAAATTTTTAATCCTTTTAATTATTAAGATGTATTGGCTTTCCAAACCAAAGAATAGTAGACCTAAATGTGTTTTTAAAAAATCATGCTCACATTATGTTTATGAAATCACACAACAACAAGGATTTTTAAAAGGATTAAAAGCTTTTTGGTTTAGATATAAAAATTGCCGAGTAGCTATTCAAATTTTCAAAAATCCAGTAAACAATAAAACCAATATGCTACTTCCTTCAAGAATTATAATTGATGAGAACGAAATAGCAGAACGATTATTAATCAAATAAAAAACAAACCATGAAGTTTCCAAAATTTATAATTAAAAAAAGTATCAATAATCAATTCTATTTTAACCTTTGGTCCAAAGATGAGGTTATTGTTTTAAAAAGTGAAATGTATACTGCAAAACAAAATTGCAAAAACGGAATTGAGTCCGTAAAAACAAATGCTCCATTGGATAAAAATTACGACAGAAAAACATCCGATAATTCCAAATATTATTTTGTTCTAAAGTCTCAAAATAATGGTCAAATAATTGGAACCAGCAATATGTACCCAAACGTATCCGATAGAGATACAGCAATTGAAAGAGTAAAAATTGATGCACCAATAGCAGAAACTGAAGATTTAACTTAATTCATAAAATCTATGGAACTTTCTACCCAACTCAAATCTTTAGCAGATAAAATCAATCAGCTAAAGGATAAAATTGAAACCGAAGAATCTACAAAACATGCTTTTGTACTTCCTTTTATCAATATTTTAGGCTACGACACTTTTAATCCAACCGAAGTAATACCCGAATTTACAGCTGACATTGGTCTCAAAAAAGGAGAAAAAGTTGATTATGCCATTATTCAAGAAGGAGCACCAATCCTCATTATTGAATGCAAGAATTGGAAAGAGAAATTATCCGTTCATAATTCACAATTATTTCGCTATTTCCATGTTACCAAAACTCGTTTTGCTCTTTTAACCAACGGAATTACCTATCAATTTTTTACCGATTTGGATGAAAAAAATAAAATGGATGCAAAACCTTTTCTAGAATTCGACATCATTTCACTAAAAGATAACGTGGTTAATGAAATAGCAAAATTCCAAAAATCCAGTTTTGATGTAAATCATATTGTAAGCAATGCAAGCTCATTGAAATATATACAAGAAATCAGAAAACAGATTAATGACGAACTGTCTAATCCATCTAATGAATTTGCAAAACTATTTGCCAATAAAGTCTATTCTGGACGATTAACCGAAAAAGTAATGGAAGAGTTTAAAGATTTGGTTCAAAAAGGGTTCAATCAATTTATTAGTGATAAAGTAAACGATCGTCTTAAAGCTGCTCTCTCTAAAGAATCCCTACAACAAGAAAAACAAATTGAACCTACGGTAGAAGAAAGTAAAATTTGCACTAGCGAAGAAGAATTAGAAGCCTATCGCATAGTAGTAGCCATTTTGAGACGCAAACTGCCAACTAGCAGAATTGCTTCTCGTGATACTCAATCCTATTTTGGAGTTTTATTAGACGATAACAATCGTAAACCCTTATGTCGATTACACCTCAACAACGGAAAAAAATACATTGGCCTTTTCAATGCTGATAAAAGCGAAGTACGACAATCTATTCAAACCATAGATGATATTTATTTGTTTGAAAAAGAGTTGCTAGAGACCGTTGGCCTTTATGAATTTGAAAACTAAACTAAAAAAAATGATAACACTAGAACTAAAAAGCCATTTTCTTAGACTTTATCAAATGGCTTTGGCAGATGATAACTTTGATGTTTTAGAACTTCAAATGTTATATCAATTTGCTGATGAAAGAGGAATTCCAAAAGAAGAATTAGATAAATTATTCTTAAATCCAATAAATAATGATTTAAATATTCCAAGTGACCTAAATACAAGAGTTGAATATTTATACGATTTAACTAGAATCATTTGGGCTGATGGTCAAATCACTATTGATGAAATGAACACTCTAAAAAAGTATTGCAAAAAATTTGAATTTCAGGAAGAAAACATAGATGAGTTAGCAAATTACCTGATTGATTGCGTCCAAAAAGAAATTGGCAAGCAAGAAATTATTAATCAATTAAATTCTTAATTTATGAAATCACTGCAACAATTATTTAGTTTGAAAAAAGTTGGAGAACCGCAATCAAACTCTTTCGAAGAAAATAAGGAAGACAGAGAGCAAATCCGAATAACTTATTACCAAA
Organism: Flavobacterium aestivum; assembly: GCF_026870175.2. Classification (NCBI taxonomy): domain Bacteria; kingdom Pseudomonadati; phylum Bacteroidota; class Flavobacteriia; order Flavobacteriales; family Flavobacteriaceae; genus Flavobacterium; species Flavobacterium aestivum. Next base: position 4,224,680 of record NZ_CP113977.2, read on the forward strand.
GTGGCTTTGCAGCATCCGTTAAAGCTACTGGGAAACCCATCGTTTTAAGAGCGTGCTTACAAAACTTATTCAGTAGTTTTGAAGATCAATGCAGAAAACAGATTCTAGAGCAAGAAAGATTAAAACAACCTTACAAAGAGGAACAAGAAAAAAGTAGAACTGAGCTTAAAAAAAATGAAACAGCAATCGCTATTTATGAACAAAAAGAACACGAATTTAATGTCATAATAGACAACATCCAACAAGAGATGGTTGATGTAAAAGTCAATCCAAATAAATATATCGATGAGGGTAAAGGACAAAAAGCACAATTCTATGTTGGTCTAATCCTAATACTTCCTATAACACTTTATTTATTAGTTTTCTATATATCAGCATCTTACTCTGCATTCTTTAAAGAATTTTCAGACGATAGCTTAACCGCTGCTATTTTTGACGCAAATGCTCTTACCAATTCTTTCAAAGCGAGCTGGCTAGAAGGTGTTTTAGTCATTACCATCCCTTTTGTATTTATGGGGCTAGGATATATAATTCATATGGTTCAAAAAGGCAAGGGAATAAAAAATACATTTAGAATGATTGCCTTATTTACCATTACCTTTCTATTTGATGGATTATTGGCTTATATAATTGAAAAAAAAATATACGATTTCAATAAAACACCAGATTCACCTGCTTATAATTTAAAAATTGCGTTACAACAAGCTGAATTCTGGATGATAATTTTTGCTGGTTTTGTAGTGTATATCATCTGGGGATTAGTATTTGACTTTGTGATGAAAGAACATGAAAATATGGATAAAATTAGAGTATTCATCCGTGGAAAAAAAGAAGAATTAACCAATTTAGAGAAAGTTAAATTAGAGAATTCAAATAAAATAAATGATTTCAAACAAAAAGTGATAAGCATTAATGGCACAATCCGAGAATTACAGTCCAAAATAGACGGATTTGTTTTCCCTGTAAAAGAATATCTTAATTATCATCATCAATACAAAGAGGGATGGTATCAGGCAATTGGAACTGAAATTGCATTGCCATACAAAGAAAAAGAAGAATTATTAGCTAACTGTGAATCTACATCGATAGAACACCTGAAGCAGCTAAACCTTATTGATCCTGATTTTCAACACTTAGTATATTCAAAAAATTAAACACAATGAAACGAAACATAGAACTAATAATCATACTGTTATTTACTATTCTTACTCTTTCTTGTAAAAATGAAGAAAAAGAAGAAAACAACAATGTTGCTAAAACAAAAGACGTTTCTGAAAATTTAAACATCAGTCTGTTACTTGATTTATCAGATAGAATCAGTCCAACGAAATATCCCAATCCAACAATGGAATATTACCTGAGAGATGTTGGTTATATTAATTCGGTTTCTGAAGCATTTACAGAACATGTCCGAAGTAAAAAAGTAATACAAGCTCAAGATAAAATTCAATTATTCTTTGATCCAACTCCACTTAATCCTCAAATAAACAAAATTTCCAAAGATTTAAAAATTGAAATCAACAAAGGAAATGTATCAAGAGAGCTAATAAATAACACCAAAACTATCTATGCAAAAAATCCTTTAGAAATATACAAGCTTGCTATTAAAGATGGTAATTATATTGGCTCTGATATATGGCGATTCTTTAAAACTAAAATTAATGATTATTGTATAGAAAAGGAATATCGAAATATTCTAGTGATATTAACTGATGGTTATATCTATTACAAAGACACACAAATGAAAGAAGGAAACTTAACATCTTATCTCACTCCTGAACTAATAAAAAGTGGCAACCTTAATACTTCCTCTTGGAATACTAAAAGAATTGATCAAAAATTTGGTTTTCTAAAAGCTAACACCAACTTATCAAATCTCGAAATTCTTGTGCTAGGTATTAATCCGGACACAAAAAATCCTTATGAAGAAGATGTAATAAAAACCTATTGGACAAATTGGTTTCAAGTAATGAAAGTAAAAAGATTTGAAATAAGGAATGCAGATTTGCCATCTAATATGGATAAAATAATAAAGGATTTTATCTCCAAAAAGATTTAATAGAATATCCTTTTAGTAAGCACATAAAAAACTATTTATTATTAGACTATTACGGATTCCAGTAAGGATTTAAACAGTGATCACTCTAAATTTGAAATAAAAAGCGCATGATTAAAAAATTACTTTTTATACATCTTTCATTTTGGCTGATAACTTCTTGCAAAAAGGAACAACCAAACATACAAACCCAAACCTTTTATAAAGAAGTTATCACTCCAGATGATATCAAGACCATCACACCCGAAGAAGCCAAAACGTATCATAAAGATTTAAAATATCAATATGAGTATCGAACGGGAACTTCTGGCAATTATGAATACAACTATGAGATAAATGGGGTGGATCAAGAAGGAGACTCCGTATCGGGTACTATTAATATAAAAGGTAAGTATGGTGCAGGTATCATTATCAATAAAGATAAAAAAAACATAGACATACAAGTGGAATGGGTTGATTATGGCAAACTAAAAGGCATTGATGAGGTAGGCAACAACTACCAACTTGAAGCTAAATAATAACTAAAAAACAAAAAATATGAAACTAATTGCAACCTTATTCTTTTTTTATCTCTCAGCAAATTCTATTACAGACACTAAAGTCTATGTTTGCGGTAAAACTGGAGCAAAAAAATACCATTACAATGAATCATGTCGTGGGCTAAACGCCTGTAGTGACCAAACTGTAAAAATTTCTCTAAAGCAAGCCCAAAATAATGGACTTACACTTTGTGGTTGGGAAGACTAATAATTGATTTACAATCTTTATATTTGGGGATTAATTCCTATCTATGAAAAAAACATACTGTCTTCTCTTTTTACTTTTTTTCAATACTTTTTATTCTCAAACCAAACTCCTTTCATGGAATTTAGAGAATTTTGGTAAATCCAAATCTGATGAAGAGATTGCCTTTATTGCAAATACGATAAAAGATTGTGACATCGTTACCATTCAAGAAGTTGTGGCAGGAAACGGGGGAACTCAAGCTGTAGCAAGATTGGCAGATGAGCTCAATCGAAAAGGAACGAAATGGGATTATCGAATAAGCAATCCTACTTCTAGTAATGCCTATAAAACCGAGCGTTATGCTTTTCTTTGGAAAACCAGTAACCTAAAACTAAAAGGCAAACCATGGCTAGAACAAAAATACCATTTGGAAATAGATCGTGAGCCTTATTTTGCCACTTTTGAAATAAAAGGAAAAGACGTAACCATTGTCACTTTTCACGCTATTACAAAAAGTATGCAGCCCGAAACTGAGATAAAATATTTCAAGCTTTTGCCACAAGAATATCCCAATTTGAATTTACTTTTTACAGGTGATTTTAATTGTTCTCAATCGCATTCCGTTTTCGATCCTTTAAAAAAAATTGGCTATGCTCCTATTTTAAAGAATCAAAAAACATCTCTAAAAATGAAGCGCAAAGGAGAAAGTTACTTGGCCTCAGAATTTGATAATATGTTTTACAAAACCAGTTCCTTAAACTTCATAAAATCGGATGTTATTTTATTTTATCAAAAATTTGTCTCTTTAAAGGAAGCTCGAAAAATATCCGATCACATCCCTATTTGGCTTGAATTTTCCATACATTAATTAAATAATATAAAAAAATCCCAATCTCAAAACTATAATCTTGAGTTTGGGATTCTTTTTTATTAGAATTATTCTTTTATGTCTTCTGTTTTTTCTTTCTAGCAGCTGGGAACAATACATTATTCAAAATTAATCGATAACCAGGAGAATTGGGATGCAAATCCAGAACTGTTGGAGGATCTCCCACTTGATGCTGGAAATCTTCAGGATCATGCCCTCCATAAAAAGTAAACATTCCTTTTCCTTTTTCACCATGTATATAACGTGCTTCTCCATTAAGCTCACAAGTTCCCATTACTAAAACATTCGATTTTATCAATTCTGAATCAAATGCAGTAGTTTGTCCCATAAAACCTTTAATCAATTGAGTATGATTTTGACACAGCATACTAGGAATAAAATCCCATTTCGCTGAATATTCCATTAAAGTAAAGTAATCTTTCTCCATTGGTATTTTTCTCTTCAAAGTCATATCTATATCCGAAAACTCATATTGTTCTGGTCTTCTCTCTAAAGTAAAATCCTTGAAAGCAAAAGTATTACCATAATTTAGCTTCGATTGATAATTAGCTTCGCTTGGATCTCCGTCAAACATTGGCTCACAAATATCAACTCCATCTGCTGCCAAAGCTATATCAAAACTATCTGTTGCAGAACACATGGCAAACAAAAACCCTCCTCCTATTACAAAATCTCTTATTTTTTTAGCGACCGCTCCTTTTTCTTGAGACACTTTTTCATAGCCTAATTTTTTAGCTAGGGCCTCAGCATCTCTTTTTTGATCTATATACCAAGGCACATTTTTATAAGCTCCATAAAATTTTCCGTATTGCCCTGTATAATCTTCGTGATGGGAATGCAACCAATCATAAAGTAATAGTTGATCACTTAATACTTCTTCATCATATATAGGTGTAAACGGGATTTCGGCATACGTCAAAACTAAAGTTACGGCGTCATCCCAAGGTTGTTTTCCTTTTGGAGTATATACTGCAATTTTTGGGGCTTTCTCAAGAATTACAGATTCCATATTTTGTGATGGACTAGAAATTTCATTCAGAATAGCAGTTTCCTCTGCATCAGAAATCACTTCGAAACTTACACCTCGAATTTGGCATTCCTTCCTAATTTCATCGGCATCAGGCAATAAAAAAGAACCGCCGCGGTAATTGAGTAACCAGCTTGCTTTATAACTTTTGGCTAAACACCAATAGGTAATTCCATATGCCTTAAGATGATTTTGCTGCGTAGTCTCATCCATTGGCAACAAAATAAAAGAAGCTTTTACTGAAATCGATAAAAGAAAAATAAATATAAAAAGAAGTCTTTTGCGTATCATTTTTAAACTAATTTAAAACAAAGATAATGGGAAGCAATCTAAAGTACTCTTTTTATCTTTTATAATTATGCAAAGTAAAACTTTTTAATATTCTAGTATTAAATATCCAAAGAAACTATTGCATTTTGTATGGCATAAACGACCAATCCCGCAATATTTCTAGACTCTGTTTTAAGTAATAGATTATTTCGATGCCCCTCAACCGTTCTAGGGCTAATGAATAGTTTTTCACCTATTTCAACAGTACTTTTTTGTTTGCAAATGAGTTGCAAAACCTCCAGTTCTCGTGAAGTAATAAAACTGGTATCAAAACTACATTTTGATTTTTTATTTGCAATAACATCGTTTTGGATAATATTCATAACATAATCTGAATAATAGAAACCTCTTCTGGCCACTTCTTTAATAGTTATAAATAATTCTTGAGGTGTTGCTTTTTTGATCAAGTAAGAAACTGCCCCCACGTCAATCATATTTGCTATAAATGCCTTTGAGTCATAACTTGTTAAAGCTATAATTTTCACTTCTGAAAATTCTTTATTAATAATTTTGGTAGCTTCTATCCCATTTAGCAATGGCATTTTCAAATCCATGATTATAATATCGGGTTTTGGATTATCTCCTCTTAGAAAATCAATTAATTCTACTCCATCAGAAGCTTCAAAAATTACCTCTATACTTTCTTCTTTATCTAATAAAAAAGAAATCCCTTTTCTAAATAACACTTCATCGTCAACTAAAATTACTTTTATAGTTTCATTCATATGATAATATTTGTTTTTTTATGAAATATAAAATCTAATCGATTTCATATTTTAGAAATTAAAAACCACAGAAATTCCATTATTCAATTGAGAATCAATCGTGATATCTCCCCCTAGGACGGCAACCCTGCTCACAATATTTTTCAATCCTAGACCATTATGACTTTCTACTTGCTTCAAATCTAAACCAATCCCATTGTCTGAATAAATACAGGTTTTTTTTCCATTTATTTCATCAAAAAGAACAAAAATAGCTGTTGCTTTTCCGTGTTGTATTGAATTAGCTAGTAACTCTTGCAAAATTCTAAAGACATGTATATGAGATTCATTCTCTTCAAAATCAAACTTTAGTTTGTTTTCATATTGAACCGTTACAGATTCATCATTACTAAATTCAGCACATAACTCTTCTATTCCTGCATGAAGTCCAAATTTTTCCAACACTGGAGGGAGCAAACTATGTGCCATTTTCTTTGAACTATTTAGCGCTTTAGAACTGTACTCAATAATGTTTTGGGTAATTTCTTCACTCTCTTTTGGAGATAAATTAGGAATTTTTAGAAGATGGCAATTCAATGAGATCACATTCAATTTTGAACTTATATCATCATGCAATTCATGTGCAATCCGTTTCCTATCTGATTCTAATGTTCGTATCACTGATACTAATTGGTTACTTTTTAGAAAATCATCTAAGTTATTAAGTTCTAGTTCCTCTTCCATAATTCTTACATTATTAAAAATGTGACTAACTATTTATTCATTTTAGATAAATTATTTTTAATCTCTTTAAAAATATAGATATTAAAATTGTAAGTAATCATCCTGTATTTACTAAATAAATAAGCATTTCATCGATTTTATATGAATTTTACAGACAAATATAATTTAAAATTAGTCATTTTCCTAATAAAAACATTTTTTTATTACATCATGTTAAGATAATTCTTATATTAATAATTAATCATTTTTAGTTTGCAATAGTTAGCAGAATTTGGCCAAAAACTATGCTTTTAATAAGCTGAAATAATACAAATTACACAAACTGAATTATAACGATATTCATTTTTTATATCTTCATCATTACAATATCTTTTCTTACATATATCGATTTTCTTCTCTCATGACAAGAAAAAAGCCCTTGATGGCATTTCTCTATAAAATAATGAGTAATTATCTAATTTTATGATAATTACAAAAACAGGTATAATTACGTATATCCAATTCGCAATTTTTTTTTTTATTTATTTTTTAACCATAAAACTAAAAACTATGTCAACAGAACCATTCATTGGGGAAATTAAAATTTTGGGATTTAATTTTGCTCCAAGAGGCTACCAAACCTGTAGCGGTCAAATTTTACCAATTAGTACAAACACAGCCTTGTTTTCTTTGTTAGGAACTTATTATGGCGGAAACGGACAAACAACATTTGCTTTACCTGACTTACAAGGCCGTGTGCCAATTGGTCAAGGTCAGGGTCCTGGGCTTCCAAATTATGATATTGGAGAAAAAGCAGGAACAACAAGCGTATCGATATTAACAACAAATATGCCAGCGCATATTCATACTTTGACTGGCTTATCGGCAAAATTACAGGCGTCATCAGCAACTGCTGATGAAGTATCTGCACAAGGTAATTATCCGGCTGTTGCTTCTAGTGCTACTTACTCTGGCAATGGACCAACCGCTGGAACTTTTACCGGTGGTGTTCAGCTTTCTGGTAATACCGATATAACAGGATCTGGATTACCAATAGATATACTTAATCCTTATCTGGTTATCAATTATTCTATTGCTACAGAAGGAATATTCCCAAGTAGAAATTAATTAAAATAATATAAAGAGGAAATTTTCAAATCGAAAGTTTCCTCTTTTAATTAATAAAAAAATATGCAAACAATAGGAATTTTACTAGCAAGATCTACTTATTATCACACTATAGGTTTTGATCTATATGAAGGGCTTAGATCTGGATTAAAACAATTGGGACGAACTGATGTTAGAATAGTAACAGAAAACATCGGGTTTGGCGCAGAAAAACAACAATGCTATCGCAGCGCAGAAAAACTTTTACTAGAAGAGAACGTCTCTTTAGTAATTGCCTATATAGGACATCGCACTGCACAATTACTTCGTCCGCTTTTTCTTGCTGCTAATAAAATGTTGATTGTTTTAGATACTGGCGCTAACTTACCTCATGAATGGCCTAGTTGTCCAAATATTTTTTATCATTCACTACACAACGCTTTAGGAGCTTGGTTTACAGCAAAAGAAGCATTGAATCATGGCTATAAAAATGCAGGAATGGTTACCGGTTACTACGATGGTGGCTATTTACACACTTATAGCATTTCTAAAAGTTTTGAAGATAATGGTGGTAAAATTTCCTTTAACCACGCCACTGGATACAAAACAGAGGATTTTACAGTAGAACCTTTGAAGGATCATTTACAACAATATCCTGACAGTGCCTTGCTAAGTATTTTTAGTGGTGATTTTGTACAATGGTATTTTGAAGGAATCAAAAACTCATTTGGAGATGAAAATATCCCTATTTATTTACCCCCTTTTGGATTTGAAGAAACAATGCTTACCAATGCCGTATATCCTAATAACAATGTAAAAGGTATAGCTGCTTGGTCAAAAAAAATAAAGTCCGAAGAAAATGAAATCTTTAAAAAAGCAATAATAGCCACAGGAAGAACACCTAATTTATTTTCACTATTAAGTTGGGAAAGCGCTACAATCGCACTAAGAGTTCTTGAATTGATTGATGAGCATCAAAATAATATAATACAAATTGCATCAAGTCTACATTCATTTGAATTTACAAGTCCTAGAGGAAATATTTATTTTAATTCAAAAACAAATACTTCTATTTCACCATTGTATAAAGCAAGTATTGTACCCAACGATGAAGGGAAATGCGAAGTACAATTAGAAGGTGAAATTGATGAAATACATAAAAACTTCGAGAGATTAATTAACCAAGACATAGACAAAGCTACATCTGCATGGCATAATAGTTATGTCTGTATTTAATATGGAAAAACAAAAAAAAATATTAGTGCTATGTGGCGGAAAATTCGCTTTTCAAACATTGCAATTACTCGCATATGAAAAATTTATTTGCGGTATCGGCATTGGTAAAAGCAACGACACAATTATAGAAGCATTAGAAAAAGAATCTGAAAACAATAACATCGGTTTTAAATCTTTTCCCAATAAAAAAAGCATCACCGAAATGAGATCTTGGATTGATATCATCCAACCTGATTATATATTCTGCATCTCATTCCCTTTTTTACTTCCCGAAACAGTTTTGTCTTATGGAGAGAATAAGTTCATCAACTTCCATTCTGGACCTTTACCACAATATCGCGGACCAATGCCCATTTTTGAAGTGCTCAAAAATCAGGAGACAGAAACTGCCATTTGTGCTCATTTTATGAATGCAAGATTCGATGAAGGAAATATTATTTTTAACGATCCTATCATCATCGAGAAAGAAGATACTTATGGCAAACTAACCGTAAAATTAAGCGAACGTATCGCGCATGTAGCCTTAAATATGGCTAATATGATACAATTTGCAAGCATCATTCCAAGCCAACCTCAGGATGAAAATTTATCCTATTATTATGAAAAACCAGAGTTAGCAGATACTTATATTAATTGGAAACGAATGTCTGCCCATGAAATCATTTCATTAATTAACGCCTGTAATCCTTGGAATACTGGTGCAGACGCATCACTTTACGGAGAACAAATCAAAATAATCTCTGCAACTTTATTAGATCAACCTCATAACAGTCAAGTTGGTACAATTGTATCCATGACTAATACACTTAACATCGCATGCGAAGATAATCAACAAATTGCAGTTGAAATACTTAGTACAGACTACGGCATTATGACTGCACAACAGTTTGCTGTATTAAGACCAACAATAACTAATGATTTGATTAAAATGTAGAAACAATCCCTAATTTAAACCCATTTGATTATGAAAAAGAACTTTACATTTATTTTTACAATACTAATGTGTTTCTTTTATATAAAAGGAAATTCCCAAACTCAGTTTTGGAGTGACACATTTGAAGATACTGGAGCCCCAAGTTCAGGTACAAGAACACCTTCAATTACAGAATTTTCTTGCGGTGGACCACCTGCAACTGCCTATTTTTTTAGAACGGCTCTAGCTGGAATTGCACTACAAAGCGGAACATATAGTGGATTTCAAGGCACTAAATTTTTCGCAGCTGAGGACATTGACAAAGGGTCAACGTGTGTAAATAATTCCATCACTCCAAATCAACAAGTTACTTGGACTGGTATCAATATTTCAGGCAAAACGGGGCTCTCATTTAAAGGACTTTTTGCCGACAATGACTTTAATGGCTCTTATCAAGGTACCTCTTTTGATCCACTTCAAGATTTCATAGCAATTGAATACCGAATAGATGGGGGATCTTGGACTAAAATAATTGGAATCTATGCAAGTACAACAACATCTTCAAATGTTTTTAGTGTTGATACTGACAATGATTTAATAGGTGATGGAACAGCATTAAGCTATACCTTTACAGAATTAACAGCAAATATTCCTGCAACTGGAACTACTTTAGACATCCGACTAAATTGTTCTGTTAATGCTTCTGCATCTCAAGAAATTGCTGTTGACAATTTTCGTTTATTTGAGTCATCTGCATTACCAGCAACAGTCACTACAACTGCAGCCACGGGTGTAGGTGCCGTAAAAGCTACTTTGGGAGGTGATGTTACTGCAGATGGTGGCGGAACGGTAACCGAACGGGGAATTGTCTGGGCAACAACTGCTAACCCTACTACATCCGATAATAAAGTTACTATTGGTTCTGGAACAGGAAGTTTTAGCTCACTTGTATCATCATTACTTCCCGGTACTTTAATAAATTTTAGGGCCTACGCGATAAACTCTGCAGGTACCAGTTATGGAAGTAATTTAACTTTCACCACAAATGCCGCTTTATCAGCAACAACCAGCCAAAGCAATGTGCCTTGTAACGGAGGCACCAATGGTACTGCTTCAGTAACAGCTTCAGGCGGAGTTACCACTTATAGCTATTCTTGGTCACCTTCAGGAGGTACAGCATCAACTGCTACAGGTTTGTCCGCAGGATCTTATACATGTACTATAACTGATAGTGAATCAACTCAAATCACCAAAAATTTTACTATTACACAGCCAACAGCAATCAGTACAGCTACAGGATCTCAAACGAACGTGGCCTGTAACGGAGGAACAAATGGTGTAGCATCGGTTTCTCCTTCTGGTGGAACTCCAGCATATACTTACTCTTGGTCGCCTTCAGGCGGAACGTCAGCAACAACAACAGGTCGACCGGCTGGAAGCTACACTGTAACCGTAACCGACGCTAACGGATGTACGGCAACTCGTAACTATACAATTACACAGCCAACTGCAATCAGCACTGCTACAGGATCACAAACGAATGTAGCCTGTAACGGAGGAACAAATGGTGTCGCATCAGTCACTCCTTCTGGTGGAACTCCAGGATATACCTATTCTTGGTCGCCTTCTGGTGGAACGGCGGCTACAGCTACGGGACTGGCAGCAGGAAGTTACACTGTAACCGTAACGGATGCTAACGGATGTACTGCAAATCGTAACTATACTATTACACAGCCAACGGCAATAAGCACTGCTACAGGATCACAAACGAACGTATCTTGCAACAGCGGGACAAACGGCGTTGCATCAGTCACTCCTTCTGGTGGAACTCCAGGATATACTTATTCTTGGTCTCCTTCTGGTGGAACGGCTGCTACAGCAACAGGACTAGCAGCAGGAACCTACACTGTAACCGTAACGGATGCTAACGGATGTACTGCAACTCGAAACTATACTATTACTCAGCCAACAGCAATCAGCACTGCTACAGGATCACAAACAAACGTATCTTGTAACGGAGGAACAAATGGAGTCGCATCGATTACTCCTTCTGGTGGAACTCCAGGATACACTTATTCTTGGTCACCTTCTGGCGGAACAGCGGCTACTGCAACAGGACTGGCAGCAGGAAGCTACACTGTAACCGTAACGGATGCTAACGGTTGTACTGCAACTCGAAACTATACTATTACACAACCAACAGCAATCAGCACTGCTACAGGATCACAAACAAACGTGGCTTGTAACGGAGGAACAAATGGCGTTGCATCAGTTACTCCTTCTGGTGGGACTCCGGGATATACTTATTCTTGGTCGCCTTCTGGCGGAACAGCTGCTACTGCAACGGGACTGGCGGCAGGAAGTTATACCGTAACTGTAACTGACGCAAATGGATGTACAGCAACTCGTAACTACACTATTACACAACCAACAACAATCAGCACTGCTACAGGATCTCAAACGAACGTATCTTGTAACAGTGGAGCAAATGGAGTCGCATCAATTTCTCCTTCTGGTGGGACTCCGGGATATAGCTATTCTTGGTCACCTTCTGGTGGAACGGCTGCTACAGCAACAGGACTGGCAGCAGGGAGTTACACAATAACTGTATCTGACGCAAACGGTTGTACAGCAACTAGAAACTATACGATTACGCAACCAACAGTGATCAGCACTGCTACAGGGTCACAAACAAACGTATCTTGTAACGGCGGAACAAATGGAGTCGCATCAGTTTCTCCTTCTGGTGGAACTCCAGGATATATATATTCATGGTCGCCTTCTGGTGGAACGGCAGCTACAGCAACAGGACTGGCAGCAGGAAGCTATACCGTAACCGTAACAGATGCTAACGGATGTACGGCAACTCAAAACTATACGATTACACAACCAACAGCAATCAGCACTGCTACAGGATCTCAAACGAACGTATCTTGTAACGGCGGAACAAATGGTGTCGCATCAGTTTCTCCTTCTGGCGGAACTCCAGGATACACTTATTCTTGGTCTCCTTCTGGCGGAACAGCAGCAACAGCAACAGGACTGGCGGCAGGAAGTTATACAGTAACCGTAACTGATGCAAATAGCTGTACAGCTACTCGTAATTTTACAATAACGGAGCCAACAGCAATTACAGCAACAACTTCCCAAACGAATCTATCATGTAACGGTGGGAATAATGGTGTAGCTTCAGTAACAGCTTCTGGCGGAACTGGTGCTTTAACCTATTCTTGGTCTCCTTCTGGTGGAACAGCTGACACCGCAACGGGATTAACTGCCGGGGCTTATGTTTGTACCATTACAGATGCCAATAGTTGTTCAATAACTAAAAGCTTTACTATTACTCAACCTACGGCATTTAGCTTAATAACAGCAACTTTACCCGACTATGATTATAATTCATCATATAACCAAAGTATTGTCGTAACAGGAGGCACAGGAGTTAAAACCTACGCAGTTACTGCAGGTAGTTTGCCTTCAGGCTTTACCCTATCTTCAAATGGTGATATAGTAGGAACTTCATCTCAGATTGCCGATAGTAATTTTACAGTTACGGTTACAGATGGAAACAGTTGTACTACAACATATAATTTTATATTAAAGTTAAATCAAATACCAATTACCGTCACAGCAACAGCCTCTCAAACCAAAGTCTATGGACAAAGCGATCCTGTTTTAACTTATACGGCAACACCAAGTTTGTTATCTGGGGATAGTTTTTCAGGTAGTTTAGTTAGAGTTACAGGTGAAAACATCGGTAATTATGCTATAAATCAAGGTTCACTTTCAGCAGGATCCAAATATTTAATAACTTATGTTAGTGCTGACTTTTCTATTACACCCAAGCCAATTACAGTTACAACTGATGCTTCTCAAACGAAAATTTATGGAACAACTGACCCTGTTTTTGCTTATTCAGTTTCACCAAGTTTAGAAAGTGGAGATACATTTACTGGAGCTTTAACAAGAGTAGCAGGAGAAGATGTAGGTGCTTATGCTATTACAAATGGAACATTGAGTGCTGGCTCAAATTATACAATTACTTATGTTGGTGCTGACTTTACTATCACAACTAAGCCAATTACAGTTTCAGCAGATGCTTCCCAAACAAAAGTTTATGGAACCGCTGATTCTGTTTTTACTTATTCAGTTCTACCAGGTTTAGTAAGTGGTGATACATGTACTGGAGCTTTAACAAGAGTAGCTGGAGAGAATGTAGGGACATATGCAATTGAACAAGGAACATTGAGCGCTGGTTCAAATTACACTATTACTTATGCTAGTAAGGATTTTGCTATCACGGCCAAGCCAATTACAGTTATAGCAGATGCTTCTCAAGCGAAAATTTATGGAACAGCTGATTCTGTTTTTACTTATTCAGTTTCACCAAGTTTAGTAAGTGGAGATACATTTACAGGAGCTTTAACAAGAATAGTAGGTGAGAATGTAGGAATGTATACTATTAAGCAAGGAACATTGAGCGCTGGCTCAAATTATACCATTACTTATGTTAGTAAGGACTTTGGTATCACAGCCAAGTCAATTACAATTACTGCAAATGCTTCTCAAACGAAAATTTACGGAACTACTAATCCTGTTTATACTTATTCAGTTTCACCAGGTTTAGTAAGCGGAGATACATTTACCGGAGCTTTAACAAGAGTAGCAGGAGAGAATGTAGGAACATATGTAATTGAACAAGGAACATTGAGTGCTGGTTCAAATTATACAAGTACATATGTAGGTTCAAATTTTAATATTACTAAGGCAGATCAGATAATTTCTTGGGATCAAACTTTAGTATTAGGTTGTGATGGAGAGTCTACAGTTATCTTAACGGCTACTTCTAGTAGTGGTTTAGCAATAACTTATACTTCTTCTGATACTAATGTTGGAACAGTTTCAGATAAATTGCTGATTTTTCAGAACTATGGGCAAGCAACCATTACAGCATCTCAAGCAGGAGACAATAATTACAATCCTGCCCCAGTAGTAGTGTTACCATTTGTAAATAGTCAACCAAATTTTATTAAAAAACATTTTGAAAATATTCTTTTCTTTGATAATAGCTCTAAGAGTTTTAAAGCTTACAGTTGGTATAAAAATGGCGTTTTAGTCCCAAATCAAACCACTCAATATTTTAAAGAAAATGGGGCTTTGAATGGTACTTATTATGCTATAGCTACAAAATTAGATGGTACATTAGTTAACACTTGTCCATTGACTTTTTCTCCAACAGTAGAAGAAGAATATATAAAAATTGTTCCAAATCCAGCTAAAACAAATTCAAGCTATCAACTTGTTACTAATGTGTCTTCCTCAAAATTACAGAATGCACATATTAAAGTATATAGCATTGGAGGATTATTAATGGAAGATAAAATTACTAGTGAGAATATAGTAACTTTAAAAGCTCCTACTGTTGAAGGCGTTTATATTGTAAAAATGACCTTGGCAAATGGCAAATATTTCACAAAAAACCTTCTAGTTAAAAATTAAATAATTTAAGAGTATGAAATCCTCATTTACTATAAATGAGGATGGATTATTCTAATATTAAAAATATAAATATGAAATATAATATAAAAAATGTAATAGCTATCGCTATAATTTTAATTTCCCAAGGAATAACCGCTCAGTTCTATGTAGGAGTCCAAACAGGAATAGGAAATATTCAAAGTGATGTTAAAGGTACCTCGGCAGGACATAGACTCGGTGGTGCTGTAAAAGCAGGTTATATCTATTCTTTGACAAATCATATAGGAATTGGGACTGGATTAGAATTTGCTCAATATAAGCAAGACGTTTTTTTAAATAATCCATCATCAACTCTTACAACTAATGAAGTTGATATTACAGGCTCAGCATTCGTTTATACTACTACCACAAGTAATTATAAAGAAAAGCAAACTCTACATGCCCTACAAATTCCACTTTTCTTGCAGTACAAGACCAATATTAATAAAGGAATCGATTTTAATTTTAGAGCAGGAGCTAAATACTTTTTACCTGTAAATTATAAAATAGAAGCCACTGCAGATTATGTAAATGGTACTGGTTATTATCCAGATGTCAATTTAAAAATTGATGATTTACCAGAATATGGTTTTGGTGTACAAAGCAATTATTCTGCATCAGGAGAGTATAAAACAAAGGGAGTGATAATGAGTTCTTTTGAGTTAGGTTTCACATTTGAAATGGGGGCAAAAAATGCTTTGTATGCTGCAATGTTTCTTGAAAATGGATATGGTTCAATACTTGATCAAGACAAAAATGAATCTTATATAGGTTACAATCCTACATCGGTTTCAAATAGAGAAGCCAATGGGCTGTATAGTACAGATAAAAATGCAGAAATTCGACCTGTAGCTTTTGGAGCAACATTAGGTTGGAATTTTTAATTTTATTTGAAGGTATAAATTTAGCAGAATACAAAAAACAATTTTTGTATTCTGTTTTTATCCTAAAAGAGGCTACATCAAAATTAATTTGAAGTAGCCTCTTTCTTTACTTATCCTATATTTTTTTTAACTCCCTTAATATATTAAAATCTAATTCAAATTACATTTTAAAAAGGTACATCACCATCATCGTCATCATCATTAAAATTACTTCCAAATGCCTCGTTTGCTGATGGCAGATTTTTGGTAATAAACGAACTTTCGTCATGATTCATACTTGAAGGCAAATCATCATAACCTCCGCTATAATCTTCGAGATTATCAAATCTACCTAAATGACCAATAAATTTCAAACGAACATTTTCTATACCCCCATTTCTGTGCTTAGCAATCATAATTTCGGCCTGACCAGCTGTTGGTGATGCTTCATCATCATCCCATTCATCAATTTTATAATATTCAGGGCGGTATAAAAATGAAACGATATCAGCATCTTGCTCAATCGCTCCAGATTCACGAAGATCCGAAAGTAAAGGTCTTTTACTGGAACCACGGGTTTCAACGGCACGCGACAATTGAGAAAGTGCAATTACAGGAACATTTAATTCCTTTGCTAATGCTTTTAAATTTCGAGAGATAGTAGATATCTCCTGCTCTCTATTTCCTCCTCCTTTTCCATTACCTCCAGCCGTCATTAACTGCAAATAATCAATAATAATAATTTTTATTCCGTGTTGTGATACTAAACGCCTTGCCTTTGCACGTAAATCAAAAATGGACAAAGAAGGGGTATCATCAATAAAAATAGGAGCTTTTTCAAGGTTCTTAACTTTGGTACTAAGCTGTTCCCACTCGTGTTTTTCTAATTTTCCGGTACGTAGCTTCTCTGATGACAATCCTGTCTCGGAAGAAATCAAACGGGTAATCAACTGTACCGATGCCATCTCAAGGGAAAACAAAGCAACCGGCTGGTTAAAATCGATGGCAATATTTCTGGTCATAGACAATACAAAAGCCGTTTTTCCCATCGCAGGTCTCGCCGCAATAATAATTAAATCACTTGGTTGCCAACCCGAAGTTAGTTTGTCTAATTTATCAAAACCTGTTGCAACTCCACTTAATCCTTCCTGTCCAGCAATTTCTTCAATTCTTTTCTTGGCTTGCAACACTAAACTTTGTGCTGTTTCAGAACTTCTCTTGATATTTCCTTGTGTAACTTCGTATAGCTTAGATTCGGCTTTATCTAATAAATCAAATACATCCGTAGTTTCATCATAGGAATCTTCAATAATTTCAGATGAAATTCGAATCAAACTGCGTTGAATAAACTTTTGCAGAATAATTCTAGAGTGAAACTCGATATGAGCTGATGAAGAAATCTTTTGCGTAAGCTGAATCAAATAAAAATCACCTCCAGCTAAGTCTAATTTCCCATTTTTTCGGAGTTGAGCAGATACAGTCAACAAATCGATTGGCTGTGTATCTGTAAACAACTGAACAATGGCTTCAAAGATATGTTTGTGCGCTTCTTTATAAAAAGCATCTGGTTGCAGGATATCAATTACCTCATCTACTCCTTTTTTATCAATCATCATTGCACCAAGTACTGCCTCTTCCAAGTCTGGTACTTGTGGGGGTAATTTTCCTTTTTCAAGGTTTATTATAGTTGTTTTATCCACTTTAACTGGACTTATATTCTTGAAGTTTTCCATGTAACGAAAATAACTAAAATTCTAAAAAAACAATTATTGAGTTATTACAATTGATTGTTTATAAGTACTTGTTTTTTGTTTATAACCAAAAAAAAATCCGAAACTATAAGGCTTCGGATTAAGATTAATAAAGTAGGATTTTACTCTTTAAACTCACCCATTTTACAGTATTTATCCATCCTTTGAGCAATTAAATCCTCTGTTGATAAATCTTTGAGTTCATTATATCCTTTCATGATATATTGTTCAACTGTAGTAAAAGTAGCTTCTCTATCATAATGAGCTCCTCCTAGTGGTTCTGGAATAATATCATCAACTAATTTTTGTTTTTTCATATCGGCAGAAGTCAACTTTAAAGCTTCTGCTGCTTTCTCTTTATAGTCCCAGCTTTTCCATAAAATAGAAGAACATGACTCTGGAGAAATTACAGAATACCAAGTATTTTCAAGCATATAAACACGATCTCCAACACCTATTCCTAATGCTCCTCCCGAAGCACCTTCTCCAACAATGATAGTAATAATTGGCACTTTAAGAAGTACCATTTCGAATATATTTCTAGCAATAGCTTCTCCTTGACCACGTTCTTCAGCTTCTAATCCAGGATAAGCACCCGGAGTATCAATTAAAGTAACTATCGGAATACCAAATTTCTCTGCCATTTTCATCAAACGCAAAGCCTTTCTGTATCCTTCTGGATTAGCCATTCCAAAATTTCTATATTGACGAGTCTTTGTATTGAATCCTTTTTGCTGACCAATAATCATAAAAGACTGCCCTCCTATTTTACCTAAACCACCAATCATGGCTTTGTCATCTTTAAAACCTCTATCGCCATGTAGCTCAAGAAAAGTCTCTTTACACAATCCTTTGATATGATCTAATGTATAAGGTCTACTAGGATGTCTTGATAACTGTACACGTTGCCAAGCTGTTAAGTTTTTATAAATTTGCTTTTTGGTTTCTTCTAATTTCTTACTGATTTGCTTACAGGTATTTGTAACATCAACATCTGATTCTAGACCAATAACAACGCATTTATCTAATTGTTCTTCAAGTTCTTTTATTGGAAGCTCAAAATCTAAATATTCCATAGCATTTGTGCGGTTTTATTATTGTTTTAATTTTTCGTTTTGGAACTGCAAATATAAAACTTAATATCGTTCTATACTTGTTTTTTTATTTAAGTATAAAATAATATCAATTTTTACTCTAATTGATCTTCTTTTCTATAGTGTTTAATTACTCCGTTCAATATAACTGTTATCACAATTATAACAGCACCAATGTAGAATGCTGTACTCATTTTTTCTTTTCCTCCGATAATAAAAAAGGCTAATATAATTCCGTAAACAGGCTCTAAATTAGTAGTCAGCATCACTGTATAAGGAGAAAGTCGTCTCATTACTTCTACTGAAGCAGTAAAAGCATAAGCAGTACAAATAGAAGCCAGAATCAAAATTAAAATCCAGTTTTTTGTTGTTAGTACAAAAAAATCTGCTGTGAATTTACCTTGAAATAAAAAATAAATCGAAATAAATGCTGATCCTGCCAGAAACTCATAAAAAGATATAACGGATGGATCATGATCTACTATTAACTTTCCGTTCATTAAAGTAAACAAAACACCTAATATTATCGAGACCAATGCTAACAACATTCCGTTTAAATAATTAATCTCAACTTGCATAATTAAACCTAATCCAGCAATAATAATTAGCCCAAAAAACACTTCATACCAAAGGACTTTTCGTCCAAAAAATAAAGGCTCTAAAAGTGATGCAAAAAATGCTCCCAGCGAGAAAACTGATAAAGTTATTGAAACAGTCGAATTTTTTATAGCTTCGAAAAAAAATACCCAATGCAAAGCAATTATCAACCCGACTACAACTAATTTAAAAAATGATTTGGAGCTTAACCGAAATGATTTCTTTCTAATTGCGATAAAGGCTGCTAAAAAAATTGAAGCAAACGACATTCTATACCAAACCAAAAAATCTGATTGCACAGTAATTAAAGCCCCTAAAATAGCCGTAAAACCCCAAATAAAGACAATGAAATGTAAATTAAGGTAACTCTTTAAATTATCGTTTTGCATTTCGTAATAAATAAATTGCTAAAATTCCAAAAACTATATTAGGTAACCAAACTGCCAAAAGAGGCGAAAACGATGATTTTTCAGCCAATACACCAAATATTTTATCAAAAAAGACAAATGAAAATGCTACTGCAATTCCAATAGCCAAATTGACTCCCATCCCTCCTCTTCTCTTCATTGAAGATACTGAGACAGCAATTATTGTAAGTATAAATGCCGAAACAGGTACGCTGAATTTTTTATACAATACAACCAAATAGACATTGATATTAGATGAACCACGTTTTCTTTCCTTATCGATAAAAGCTTTCAAATCCCCTAAACTTAATGTTTCGGCTATATAAACCACTGGCGCCAAATCCTCAAGATCAAAATTAAATTTCATCTTCTTCTCAGGTTCTTTTTCTATCACATCTCCTTCAGGACCAACTATTCGTTTGGTATAGTCGTATAAAGAATAATTCTTTTCTTTAGGATTCCATTTGATTCTGCTAGCTGTAATTTTATATTCTAATTTTTCTTTTTTGAATCTTTCCAAAGAAAAATTAAAAGCCATTTGAGACTCATTATTAAAACTGTTTACATAAATAAACTCGTTATCACTTATTTGTCTATAAACATCCGTATTATCACCCCGCATGAGCGCCTTACCATCGTTCCTCAGATAAGTGTACCTGAAATTATTGTACCCCTCACTTGAAACAGGAATAACCCAAAAACCCATTAGTAATACTAAAATGGAAATAATGGAAGCCCCAATAATATAAGGTCTCATAAATCTAGTAAACGAAATACCAGAGCTTAAAATTGCAATAATCTCTGTGTCATTTGCCAATTTTGAGGTGAACCAAATTACCGATATAAACAAAAATATCGGAAAGAGATTATTCATAAAATAAATCGTAAAATGATAGTAATAAATAGCGATTTTCAAAATCGGCACTTTATTTTCAATCATCTTATTGATCTTTTCGGATATATCAATAATCATCCCAATAGGAGCAAATAACAAAAGCATCACCGCAAAAGTGGCTAAATATCTTTTTAAAATGTATCTGTCTATTATTGTTAGCATATTTTATGAATTATGAATTATGAGTTATTAATTATGAGTTAGCTTGTAGCTCATAATTAATAACTCATAATTATTTTACAATCTTTGACTCATATTTTTCACCATCATTTCTTTCCATGGCTTAAAATCCCCAGCCAAGATATGCATTCTGGCTTCGCGAACCAACCACATATAAAAACCAAGATTATGTATAGTTGCAATTTGCTTTCCTAAATATTCATTGGCAGCAAATAAATGACGTAAATATGCTTTAGAATATTCAGTGTCTACAAAAGTGTGTCCCATTTCATCAATTGGAGAAAAATCAGCTTCCCATTTTTTATTCTTGATATTGATCGTTCCGTTGGCCGTAAACAACATACCATTTCTAGCGTTACGTGTAGGCATCACACAATCGAACATATCGATTCCTAGTGCTATATTCTCCAAAATATTAATTGGAGTTCCCACTCCCATCAAATAACGAGGCTTATCCTCAGGTAGAATTTCACAAACTACTTCGGTCATAGCATACATTTCTTCTGCAGGCTCTCCTACCGAAAGTCCACCAATCGCATTACCTTGTTGACCGGAATTGGCTATATATTCTGCTGATTGTCTTCTTAAATCTTTATAAGTACTCCCTTGTACAATTGGGAAAAACGTTTGCTCGTAACCATATTTAAAAGGTAGTTTCTCCAAATGATTGATACAACGATCCAACCAACGGTGCGTCATGTGCATTGAGCGTTGTGCATAACGATAATCGCAAGGATAAGGTGTACACTCATCAAAAGCCATGATAATATCGGCACCTATGGTACGCTGAATTTCCATAACATTTTCTGGAGTAAACACATGATAAGAACCATCAATATGTGATTTAAACTTCACTCCTTCTTCTTTTATTTTTCTGTTTGCCGAAAGAGAATACACTTGATATCCTCCAGAATCCGTCAAAATATTACGATCCCAATTCATAAATTTATGCAATCCACCCGCTTTTTCAATGATTTCGGTTTGTGGACGCAAATACAAATGATAGGTATTCCCAAGTATAATATCTGGGTTTATTTCTTCTTTCAATTCCCTTTGATGCACCCCCTTTACTGAAGCGGCGGTTCCAACAGGCATAAAAATAGGTGTTTCAATAACACCGTGATCAGTAGTAATACTTCCCGCACGAGCTTTCGATTGCGGGTCTGTTTTTAGTAAATCAAACTTCATATAGACTTTTTATCAGTCGGCAAAGATAGTCTAATTTAAAAATTAGATAATTACTAAATCCAAAAATGTTTTGTTTTGACAATAAACAGGTAGTATCCCATTCTCAATTGCAGTTAGGATATCCGCTAATACCCTATATGTAACAAAAGTTACTGTACGACCACAATTTCTGTTGTAATTTTGTATTACAAAAAATTACCCTTAAAAATAAACACTATGACTTTAGAAAATATAATAAAAGAGAAACAATGCACGATTGTAGACGTACGAACTCGAGAAGAATTCAGCGGAGGACATGTTGTTGGATCAATTAATATCCCACTAAACGAAGTTCAGGACCGATTTGAAGAAATACAAAACCTAAAATCACCATTAGTTCTTTGTTGCGCTTCCGGAAACCGAAGTGGACAAGCCCAGCATTATCTTTCGCAAAAAGAAATTGACTGCCACAATGGAGGTTCATGGCTGGATGTCAATTATTATCAATCCAAATAAAAAAACAAAATGATAAATAAACTAAAAAAAATATTCGGTTTTGGATCTACTGTAGATTATTCTGAACTTGTAAAGCAAGGAGGTGTTATCCTAGATGTAAGAAGCAAGGTAGAATATGCCAGCGGACATATAGAAGGTTCTATAAATATCCCTGTAGATATTTTAAAAAATAGTTTATCTCAATTAAAAGACAAAAACAAACCCATTATCACTTGTTGTGCTTCAGGAATGAGAAGTGCAAGAGCAAAAAACATCCTAAAAACACATGGCTATACTGATGTACATAATGGTGATGGATGGAGAAGCCTGCAAAGCAAATTGTAATAAATATAGCACTTGATGAATAATAATTAGCTATTCAAAAATGAGAAACAAGGGGCGACTAAGCGATAAGATTAGTCAGCCCTTTTTTCTTATAGTAGCGCACCCAATTGATTTGAAAAACCAAATTGCCAATTGAAAAATGAATGTATTTAGGTTTTTAATTTCAGTTAATTCTTGAAAATATTATCGAAATTGCTATTGAAATCATTTGTCTTACGGTAAAAAACAATTACTTTTGCAGCAGTTTAACTTTTACACACAAAATGAAGCCTAACACACAACAATTAAACGATTTAACTATCCAAGTAAGAAGAGATATTCTTCGAATGGTTCATGCTGTCAATTCAGGTCACCCAGGAGGATCTCTAGGATGTACAGAATTTCTAGTAGCATTGTACCAAAACCTTATGGATCGCAAAAAAGGATTTGACATGGACGGAATTGGAGAAGATATTTTCTTCCTTTCAAATGGTCACATTTCACCTGTATTTTACAGCGTTTTGGCAAGAAGCGGTTATTTCCCAATAAAGGAATTGGCAACTTTCAGATTATTAAACTCTCGTTTGCAAGGACACCCAACTACACACGAAGGATTACCTGGTGTTCGTATGGCTTCTGGATCATTAGGACAAGGATTATCTGTAGGAATTGGTGCTGCACAGGCTAAAAAGCTAAACGGTGACAACCATATCGTTTACACCCTTCATGGTGATGGTGAATTACAAGAGGGTCAAAACTGGGAAGCTATTATGTATGCTTCTGCTAAAAATGTAGACAACCTTATTGCAACTATCGACGTTAACGGAAAACAAATTGACGGAACTACTGACGAAGTTTTATGTATGGGAAGTATCCGTGCAAAATTTGAAGCTTTTGATTGGGACGTTCTAGAAATCACAGAAGGAAACGACCTTGAGGCGATTATTGCTGGTATGACCGATGCAAAATCAAGAACCGGAAAAGGAAAACCAGTTTGTGTATTACTACATACCGAAATGGGTAATGGTGTAGATTTTATGATGAACACTCATGCATGGCACGGTAAAGCGCCGAATGATGCTCAACTTGAAAATGCTCTAGCTCAAAACTATAATACTGGAGGCGAACTAGACTACTAAGAATTAAGATTGTCGAATTAATTATTTCTGATTACAGAATTTTTAATCTTTCAATTTTTTAATCTTTCAACTTTAAAAGAAAAATGAAAAAATATACAAATACAGGAAGTAAAGATACTCGTTCGGGTTTTGGAGCGGGAATGACTGAATTAGGTCAAAAAAACGAAAACGTAGTGGCACTTTGTGCTGATTTAATAGGATCATTAAAATTTGATGATTTCAAGAAAAATCATCCAGAGCGTTTTTTCCAAATTGGTATTGCAGAAGCAAACATGATCGGAATCGCAGCAGGATTAACAATTGGAGGAAAAATTCCATTTACTGGAACTTTCGCTAACTTTTCTACAGGAAGAGTTTACGATCAAATTCGTCAATCTGTAGCTTATTCTGATAAAAATGTAAAAATTTGTGCTTCTCACGCTGGATTAACTCTTGGAGAAGACGGAGCAACACACCAAATCTTAGAAGATATCGGATTAATGAAAATGCTACCAGGAATGACAGTAATCAATACTTGTGATTACAATCAAACTAAAGCTGCAACAATAGCTCTTGCAGATCATCATGGTCCAGCTTACTTGCGTTTTGGTCGTCCGGTTGTACCTAATTTCACTCCAGCTGATGAGCCATTCGTAATTGGAAAAGCAATCCTTTTAAACGAAGGTACTGATGTAACGATTGTTGCTACAGGACATTTAGTTTGGGAAGCCTTAATCGCTGCTGAAGCTTTAGAAGCAAAAGGAATTTCTGCCGAAGTAATCAACATCCATACAATTAAACCACTAGACGAAGAAGCTATTTTAAAATCATTAGCAAAAACCAAATGTGTCGTTACTGCTGAAGAGCACAACATCCTTGGAGGTCTTGGAGAAAGCGTTTCTAGAGTTTTAGCATTAAACACTCCTGCTCCACAAGAGTTTGTAGCTGTAAATGATAGCTTTGGAGAATCTGGAACACCTGAGCAATTAATGGAAAAATACAAGCTAAACAATCAAGCAATTGTTGAAGCTGTAGAAAAAGTAATCAAAAGAAAATAATCTTTCACCATAATACAAAATCCCATCTCGTTGTAAAAAATGAGATGGGATTTTTTTATGTATTTACTTTTCTTAGTGAGATTTCTTCGACACCACAAGACACCACAAAGTCTTTAGTAACGAGGCAATCTCACATTTTAAAGCATCGTGTAGTTCTCTATGCGCTTTACATAGTGATTTTCTTGAAGGTGTTTCATAACGCTACTTTTTGTGTATCGCTATTTCAAGACAAGACATTGGACAAAAAAAATCCCATTCATACGAATGGGATTTCTATTATTGATTCATTTTAATACAATTTTTATCTAAATGCCTTTTCAATCTACCTACAGTAGTCTGATCACCTGAACAATCCGGTATTTTATCAAACTCATAATATTTCCCATTAGCATCTTTAACCTCACCTCTTGTTGCGTAATTATCGCCGTCATCATCAAAATCTAAGAAATCCGGAGCTCCATCACCATCAGTATCATCTGGATTTGACACACCCGTCGCTAAAATATTCAAATACCTATCTCCATCTATATCTTCCTGAAAAGAAAGAATACCGTCTGAATCGTGATCAAATCTTTTTAATGCATACAATTTTACACTAAAAACCAAAGGTGAATAGACCGGAATATCTGTTTGAGCATTACCATAATATCCAAAATCTGAAGGGAGAATCATTACCCCCACTCCAAAATCATTATACTTTATCGTTCCACTCGCATCAGAAGAAACCCAACCTGTCTTAAATTGCGGAAAACACTCAGACCAACCACTAATAACAGGAATCCCGCCATCATGAGCCGCAAAACCATCAAGATTGTACTGTTTCTGTCCATTATTTGAAGAATCAAATACCGTCCCATCCAACAAAGTTCCTTTATAGCCTGCAAAAACAGCATCTACATTACTAGGATACTCTCCACCAGATGCAGTAGTCCCTCCTTTTATACCTTCCCTAATTACCAAAGTATAAATTTTATAATGAACCTCATGCTTAACCACTTCTCTACTAGTTAATCTTGGCAGAGTAGGACTATTCAAATAAGACCACAAGGAAGGCTGCGTTGCAGCATCAGTGATTTTTTTTATTGTCACATCTTGATCATCTGGAAAACCAGGATGATTAACTATTTCGCTAATATAATTTGTTTTCAAATAATCCTCTATAGCAACACTTTCTGTAGCATATTGTGTAGTATAATCTCTTAGGGGTTCAAACTCATCATCATTCTTATCCTTAGAACAAGAAACTATCGCAATAGTTGCTATCAATAAAATAAAATAAAACTTAATTTTGCTCATTATAGGTGCGGTTTAGGTCGCAAATATACATTAATGATTTACTTTTGTAAAGTATTTAACTTTGATTTTAGAAAATTCATGAGAATAGACAAATATTTATGGTGTGTTCGGTATTACAAAACCAGAAACATGGTAACCGAGGCTTGCAAAAAAAATCACATTACCGTAAATGGTATTATTGCCAAACCTTCGAAAGAAGTTTTTCCTACAGATAAAATCACTTTTAGAAAAGATCAAATTACACAAATCATAACCGTCCTTGACATTCCTGATAATCGTGTAGGCGCCAAACTTGTTGATATGTATCAAAAAAACGAAACTCCTCCCGAGGCCTATGCTCACTTAGAATTACTAAAATTATCAAAAGAGCATTATAGAAAAACAGGAACCGGAAGGCCTACCAAAAAAGACCGAAGAGATATTGATGAATTTGGAAATGAAATAAAAACAGATAACGATGAAATAGACCAAGATATTTAGGTTTATGACTTAGACCCTCTAATTAATGATTCGATATTAGTCTAACTTTTTTATCTTTGAAAAAATAACACAAAATACCCCATGAGCAAAAATATCATACTTACCAACCAACAGATAGAACACACCATCAAGAGAATTGCTTACCAAATCTACGAAACATTTGTAGAGGAAGATGAGGTTGTAATTGCTGGAATAACTTCTAATGGCTATACTTTTGCCGAAAAGATTGCACAGGTATTAACTACCATTTCACCCATCAAGATTTCACTTTGTGAAGTTCATATCAATAAACACAATCCAGAACAACCTATAACCA
Source organism: Flavobacterium aestivum (assembly GCF_026870175.2). NCBI lineage: Bacteria > Pseudomonadati > Bacteroidota > Flavobacteriia > Flavobacteriales > Flavobacteriaceae > Flavobacterium > Flavobacterium aestivum. The sequence continues at coordinate 4,251,949 of NZ_CP113977.2, forward strand.
CTTCTTTAACAAAAGAACAATACAGCAATAAAGGCTTGGTACTTGTAGATGATGTTTTAAGCTCTGGTACTACATTAATATATGGTGTAAGACATTTTTTGGATGTTCCTTTAAAAAAGTTTAAAACAGTTGTTCTTGTAGACAGAAACCACAAAAAATTCCCTATTAAAGCCGATTTTAAAGGAATATCACTTTCTACTTCCTTATTAGAACATGTCGATGTTGTTTTTGAATCTAATGGCGACAGTTATGCCAGCCTAAGTTAATAGATTCAAAATATCATTCACAGTTTCCTCAATTGATTTATCGTCTACACTCACCTTATATTGTGCGTGGTTATAATAAAAACTTCTATCAAAAAGGTGTTTGGCGATAAATTCTCTCATTTCCTCTTCGCTTTTATCTGCTATAAGCGGTCTCTTGCTCTTATTAGCCACTAATCTATTAAATAAAGTATCTATTGATGCCTTAAGATAAATAGAAGTCACCCCATCACCTTTTAATAATTCATGATTATTAGCATAACAAGGTGTACCACCTCCTAGACCGATTATGCTTTTTTCGGGCATATTCAATAATTCTATAAAAAAAGTATGCTCTAATTTTCTAAAATAGATTTCTCCATGAACTTCAAAAATCTCTTTTATGGTCAATTTTGTCTTCTTTTCGATATATTCATCTAAATCAACATATGGAATTTCAATCATTCCAGAAAGTTTATTGGCTATTGTAGACTTGCCACAACCCATATACCCTAATAATATAATTTTTTTCATTTGAATAAGAGCCTACGTATTAAGGCGTTAAGTTTTTTTACTAAAAAAAGACAAATTTATAATAAAATAGCTTGGAAACTTCAAAAAAAAGTCCTTATATTTGCACCCGCGTTCAAGGAAAGAATATGACTCGATAGCTCAGTCGGTAGAGCACATCACTTTTAATGATGGGGTCCTGGGTTCGAGCCCCAGTCGGGTCACTAATTTGTGATTAACACATATCCTTCCTTGAATCAATGACTCGATAGCTCAGTCGGTAGAGCACATCACTTTTAATGATGGGGTCCTGGGTTCGAGCCCCAGTCGGGTCACAATAAGGTTGAGTAATTCATTACTTGACCTTTTTTTTTAAGGCCACGTGGAGAAACGGTAGACTCGCCATCTTGAGGGGGTGGTGCTCGCAAGGGCGTGTGGGTTCAAATCCCACCGTGGTCACTAATATTTTTGATCCATACATATCTATATAAAGTCATAGACTCGATAGCTCAGTCGGTAGAGCACATCACTTTTAATGATGGGGTCCTGGGTTCGAGCCCCAGTCGGGTCACAAAAGGTTGAGTAATTTATTACTCAACCTTTTATTTTTTAAAACCACATTGAGAATCGATAGACTTATCACCCTGAAAAGACGTTACTAACAGGAACGTACAAGTTCAAATCCCACCATGGTCACAATTTTAACCTTATTTAAAGCCGTTTATTATTTTTAAATAAGTTAATTACCTCCATTCCCAAATCCAGAGTACAAGTTAAGAATCATAAGTAAAGAGTGATTCTAATAACAATTCAGAACTATAGTATTAAATTACTGTTACCTCAATGTATTACAATCTAAAAACTCACCAAAAAAACTCCTTTTAGGTTCGAGCAAAGACAAGAAGTACAACTAATCTTATTAAACCAAAAATTCCCTAGAGTCAAAGCCTTAAAATTAGCACTAATTAACACATAAATCATTGAAAATGAAATATTTTAGTACTAATATTCTAAATAAAAAATGTAAATTTGTTTTTATATATTTTATTAATTAACAACCCCTTAAATAATATAAATATGAAGAAACCTACACAACCTACAAAAGTTAATTTATTGCCCTTTTTCACATTCTCCTTTATGTTTTTATCAATATTAAATACCAAAGCACAAAAAGTACACTATGATTCTGTTAACAAACAAAAATATGTACTGGTTGACGTCCATAAAACATACGAAAGAATTACTAGTAAAGGATACGAATCCGTTGAAATGTATGAGTATTTGGGAAATTATTATTTCGATTGCCAAAATTTCAAAAAATCAAAACTATACTTTGATAAATTATTCGAAAAATATAGTTTGTCTCAAATTTCCTCCAAAAGCATTGAACGTTATAAAACGATGAAATTCTAGATTCATTTAAAATTAAAATAACCTTAATAAAAAAGCGTTTCGAAAGTTATCGAAACGCTTTTTTCATACAATTAAGACTAAACCTTATTTCTTTATTAACTCCTGCAATGGTTTTAATTGTGCCAAATCAATTTTGGAGTCTTTCAAAACTGAAACCACATTCATGATATTAGTAGGATTCATGTCTTTACCCAAGACTCTAACAATAGCAAAACCCGCATCTTTTTTATTGACAAAAAATACAAACTCATTAATATGATCATCAGCTCCGACATAGCTTACTGAAGCTCCTTCTTTGCCAGAACCAAACTTCATCAGTTGTTGATAGATACTATCTTTTAAAATCAAATTAACTTTAGCACGCTCTGCTTCAAATTGTGCTTTGTTTTTATCATTCAATTTGAAAGCCAAAACATTCATTTTATCAAAAGAATTCAAAGCATCCGCCTGAGCCGCTGACAACTTGGCTTTATCAATATTCAAAATACTTGATGAAATATCAAAGGCTATAAAATCTTTCTTCTCCGTATTTTCAACAAAATACTTTTGCAAAGTAGGCTCTGAATTACAACTTCCAAAAACCAAACCGATTAACAATACAGTAACAAATAATAGAGATCTCATTTTACTTTTTACCTTTAGTTGCTTTTTTCAAATCATCTCCACCTGGAATTCTCATTTTATCTGTAAGTACAGAAATCTCGTTCAAATCGAAATCACCTGTCAATGACATTAGAACAGTATCATCTGCCTTTCCTCCATCAATAAACATTAACAGTTCTTTAATCTGACTGTCTTTGGCGCCAGATTTCACCATAATTTTGATGTTTCTTCCTTTATCATTTACACGCATCAGCTCTTCTAAACCAGCAGTTTTTATATATTTATCCGCTGTAGCTTTCATTTCGCCTTCAACTCTTGTACTTTGTGTTGTAAACACTTTCAAATTATCCAATTTCTTGATCAGATTCATGTATTGTTGAGCCTCTTTATCTGATGTATCTACTTTTACTTTACTCATCAATTCGAACATTTTTTTATTGACTACAATTGATGTTACATCATCTTGACCGTCAAACTTATCGAATGCTGATTGGGCAAAAAACGGACTTGATACTAATACTATTACTAATGTGATTATTAACTTCTTCATTTTATTTTGATTTAATGATTATTTTTAAAATTTAAATTCAACTACTCGGCTTAAATACTCTAGAATCATTCTCGCTTTATTTTTATTCAACAAATGCTTTATTTTTGGTTACTTCATACATTTGAATGTATTGAACGCTCTCTATCCCTACATTTACATGATTGGATAACATTGCTAATGCTTTTTGGGTTGCTGCAAGAGCTTCTTCCGGATTATCATAAGTTCCCAACTCTTTATTTTCCTTCACCGTATTTGCATTAAAATAAGTGTAGGTCCCAATTCCTAACATAACAACAACCGAAGCCGCAAGCGACAACCATGCTACTTTTCGTTTTTTAGAAATTAGCATTACATTATTTGTAAGCTTCTCTTTCTTTGCTTCTCCAAAATACCCAAATAAGGGGCGGTATTGTTCTAAATGTTCCGCTACATTTGAAGAAGAAAAATATTCTTTTAACTCGTTTTCTTCTGCAATACTCGTCTCTCCTTCAAAGTATTTTTCTAAAAGTGCTTCCATTTTACTGAACTCCATAACTGTGTGTTTTTAACATGTATTCTCTAATTGTTTTTCTTGCTCTTGAAAGTGCCACTCGCACGGCAGTTTCATTCATCTCCACTATTTTTGCGATTTCTGAAAACTCGCATTGTTCTATGTCTCTTAACTGAATAATTAGTCGTTGTTGTTCTGGCAATTGATCGATAATTTTTTCTACCCAATTCAAACTATCATTGTCTTCAACCTTTTTATCCAAACTTGGCTCCTTATCCGTAAAATTATTATGCACAATTTTAAGATTACTGGCTCTTTTTGATTTTAACTGATCTAAACAATAATTTTTAGTCATGGTCATTGCCATTGCTTCAACACTATTATACGAATCTAAATTTCCATTTTTACTCCATAATTTCACCAAAATTTCCTGAGTTGCATCTTCAGCTTCCTCTGTACTTACTAGCAATCGCTTTGCCAAACGAAAGAGCTTGTCTTTGAATGGATTGATTAAATTCACGAATTCATTTTGGTTCATATAGGTGGTTATATTAATTCGGTTATATAATCAAGACGAATCACAATTATATTTGTTACAAAAAAAATTTAAATTAAACTAAAGTTAGTATTTTTGCGTTCTATACCTACAAATAATTTAATAATATGAAGACATCTTTCAAAATTATACTTTTATTATTCATAGCCTTTTTTACTTTACAGAGTTGCGAAGATATGGATGATGTTGCGGCTCCTGAGAACTTAGAAGTCAATGATTTCATATGGAAAGGTCTTAATTTATATTATTTATGGCAAGCCGATGTCCCTGATTTAGCTGATAATCGATTTGCGAATCAAGCCGATTTAAATGCTTTTTTAAGAGGTTATCCAACACCAGAAGCTTTATTTGACGCACTAAGAGTGAGTAAATCTATTGATCGATTCAGCTGGATTGTAAGTGATTATCGCGAATTAGAAGGTATGCTGCAAGGTACAACAAAAAATGACGGTGTTGATTTTGGTCTATACCGTAAATCATCAAATCCTGAAGAAATCTTTGGTTGGGTACGTTATATTATACCTAATTCTGATGCATCAACCAAGGCTATTAAGCGCGGTGATATCTTTTATGCTGTAAATGGAACGCAACTTACTGCAAGTAATTACCAAACCTTATTATTAAATTCAGAAAATTATACCTTAAATTTAGCTGATTATAACAATGGTCAAATTACACCTAACGGAAAATCAGTAACCTTAACAAAAACGGAGCTTTCTGAAAATCCAATTTTAGTAAACAATGTAATTGAAGCTAGTGGTCATAAAATAGGATACCTTATGTACAATGGATTTTATCCAAACTATGACTCACAATTGAATGATGCTTTTGCTACATTAAAATCACAAGGCATTACTGATTTAGTTCTGGATTTAAGATACAACGGTGGTGGTTCTGTTCAGACAGCGACACGTTTGGCTAGTATGATTACTGGACAATTTACCGACAAAATATTTTCTAAACAAAAATGGAATGCCAAAATCAATGCTTATTTCGAGTCTGAAGATCCTGAAGCATTAAACAATATATTTACAAACAATATTCAAGGTACACCAATAAACAGTTTAAATCTTACCAAGATTTACATTTTAACTACAAAAAGTACGGCTTCAGCAAGTGAGTTGGTTATAAACGGTTTAAAACCTTATATTGATGTAGTTCAAATTGGAGACATTACTACTGGAAAAAATGTTGGATCTATTACCATTTATGATTCCCCTACTTTTGGAAAAGAAAATAGAAACCCAAATCACCGTTATGCCATGCAACCAATTGTTCTAAAAATTGTAAATGCAAATGATTTTGGAGATTACTTTAATGGTTTAACACCAACTTATTCTTTAAAAGAAAACTTAGCCGATTTAGGTGTATTGGGAACTAGTACTGAGCCTTTATTAAGTACAGCAATTGGAAAAATTACCGGAACTGCCAAAATGGTTAAAACCAGTAAAGGAAAAGAATTCTCTTATTTTGAAGATTCAAAATCAATTAATGGAGTCCAAAACCAAATGTATGTTGACAAAGTACCAGCTGGGCTTTTAAAATCCTTGGAATAAAAAGCCTTTTTTGACACAATAATACTACAAATAAATGCGTTTTCATGTTATAACTTTTTAACAAAGAAAACTCATGAAAAAGACATCTCTATTATTTCTAGCTATTATTGCGCTTATTTCGTCAGCCTTTATTAAACCCATTGTAAACGAGTCTAAACCAATTACAGTAGTTATCGATGCTGGACACGGAGGATATGATTTTGGAGCAACTTCAAATGACACTTATGAAAAAGTAATTGTATCTCAAATTGCAGAAAAAGTGAAGTCTTTGAATGAAAACAAAGACATTACTATTTTGTTTACTCGAACTTCGGATGAATTTATAACATTAGACAAAAGAACAAATTATATAAACTCTGTCAAACCGGACTTAATTTTATCTTTACATGTAAATTCTAGTTCTGACCATCAAAAATCAGGTGTCGATTTTTATGTATCTAATGATTCTTCTTTTTTTGAAAAATCAAACGAAATAGCGAACAAATTAAATCAAGAATTTACAAAAAACACCACACTAAAAGTATCTGATGTAAAAAAAGCTCCTTACAATATTCTAAAAAAATCAGATTCGCCAGCCGTACTTATTGAACTTGGCTATTTAAGTAATCCCAACGATAAAAAATACTTGACAGATGATGAAGAACAAAATAAAATTGCCAAAAATATAATATCCTTCCTATCAGAATTAAAATAAAAAAAAATCATAATCAAAAAAGGCTTTCATCACTGAAAGCCTTTTTCTTTTCATAAACAAACCTAAAAATTAATCATTAAAATAAAACCCGTTTGGTCCAACACCAACTGTAAACTCTTTTTCTAAAGTTCCAGTAAGTGAATAAACATATGCTTTACTATTTGCCGAAAAATCTCCACCATCAGCAATAAAAATACGGTTGTTTTTTACTGCAAATCCATACATTTTACCATATTTAGAAGTAGATGTATAGTTTAATATAGGCGTTTTTGAAGCCTCGGTGGCAGCAAGATCCATTCCGTAAACTGAGGTTCCAACTGTATAATAAATTTTATTTTGCTCTATATCAATATTTTTAGCCCCTTGTAAATCTGCAGGAAAAGTAATTTTGCTCAAACTATTATCTGATAATTTCACTTTTACTATTTCGCTAGATACTCCGTATGGGCTTCTCATAACATACAAAGTTCCATCTTTTACTTCCATACCATCAGCATCTGAACCAATGTTTATTGGAGCTTCCAAAGTTTTTGTACTTGTGTTTACCACTAATAATTTATCATTGTTATAAGGCTCAGTTACATATAATTTTCCGTTTTCTAGTACAATTCTATTAGCTGTAGCTTTCAATTCTATTTTAGATTCTACCTTATTACTTGCTAAATCGATAACTGCTATAAAATCATCCGTATTTCCAACTGCATCAGCTGGATCTCCAAAATTTGCATAAGTATTAGCATTTGTTACATATGCTTTACCATCTTTTACCACACCGTATCTTGGAGTTATAAGTCCTGTTTCTATTTTAGCAAGAATCTTAAAAGTATTTCTATTTACAATCGTAATTTTATTAGAACCTCCAGCTATTATATAAGCTCTGTCTCCATAAAAGAATATAGATTGCACAAATTTACCCAGTAAGTCAGATCCATTTACGGTAGTGTAAGCATCTTGAGTGAAAGCATTCAAATCATTACTAATATAAGAAACCGATCCCTGTCCTGAACTACCTTCATTAAGAACTAAAACACCTTCATTGTAATCACCAGAATCTACTTTATCATCATCATTCGTACACGAAACGAATACTGAAACGCTCACAAGAGCTACAAAAAACAACTTACTAAACTTCATAATTATTTAAAATTTAAGGATTATATACATATTAAAATTACGTCCTGGCATTGGTCTATCTTCTAGACTTTCATATTTTTGGTTAAAAACATTCAAAACTTGAAAGCCTAATTTTGATGAGTTTAACAACCCAAAATCATAATCAAAACCAACGTTTGACACGGGATAACCTTCTATAATTTCATTTGGATCATTATCAGATCGAGTATACACGAATCCATTGTACAAAAACTGACAATTAGCTGAGAAATTACTACGAGAATAAGCAAATGAGGCTGTTGCTTTATGATAAGGAACAAAGAACAATTGCTTATTTGTATCTATATTTTTTGAAACTGTGTATGCATAAGTTCCATTGACAGCAAAATTATTTTTGCCATACGTATTAGACCAACCCAAGATTGTTTCTGCTCCATACGTATTTACGCGATCCGTGTTTTCTGGAGACCAATTATCGCCTTTTCCAGGAATCCAACGAATCATATCGTTTATTTTTATAAAATAAACAGTTTCTGATAAGGTGAATTTTTTATATTTAAAAACATTTCCAACCTCTGCCTGATAAGAACTCTCTGGTTTTAAATCGGGATTTCCACCTGATTCCCAATACAAATCATTAAACGTTGGAATCCTAAAGTTTCGAGAAAGATTTACTTTTAGATTATAAAAAGAATTAAAAACATAGGATGAACCCAATGAAAACAAAAATGGACTATCATAATCTGAGCTTATTTCTTTTCTAAAGCCCAATTCGTTTTGCCATTTTTCATTATGTTGCTCTACCGCTTTGATTGCTATTCCTCCTATTTGTCTCGTATTATCACCAAAACTGGTACCGAAACCCTTTGTACGATTGTAATCTAAAATCCCATTTAATTTAATGGATTCTATCAATTGATAACCAAAATCCATTTTAGCGATAAGCGATTCCGATTTTCCAAAACTAAAAAGCTTACTTTCTATATCTGCAAAATATTGATACTGTTCTGTGAGATATGCCAATTTATAGTTGCTACTGAAACGATTTTTGCTTGTATTGTATTCTAAAAGATTTCGACTAAAAGTATTAACGTATTTCGTTTTTGAATCGGATTCAGAAACTAATGAAAGATGCCTATCTGTGTTTGAAGATTGACTGTAAAAGGTAAGGACTGCATTAGGGTTAATTTTATATCCCACATTGGCAGACAAATTCGTAGTTGCATATTGTCCGTTTTCATTTTTTCGTTGAACACCTTGCCAAGTATAAAGTCCTAAATAATCGTAATCGTTGTCTGAGCTATTTCGGGAAAAACCAACTTGTGTACTCCATTTTTTGTTCGAAAACGCTAGTTTGTAATTAGCACCAATGGTATTAAAACTACCATAATCCAATCGCAAGTCATTTTCGAATTTGTTTTTGAAAACCAAATTATTGTTTAGATGGACAGTTCCTCCTATAGCTCCGCTCCCATAACTAACACTTCCTCCTCCTGCTTTGACACTTATGCTACTAAAATCAGGAGCAGTGAATGTATTGAAATCGGCACTTCCGTTGAGTTGTGAATTGACATTTATTCCGTTCCAAACTACGGCTGTCTGTGAAGCTGTAGTTCCTCTAAAAGAAACAGTTGACAACATACCGCGTCCGTATTCCTTAAAATACAATACACTGTTATAATTTAATAAATTGGTGAGTGAAGCTTGATTTTTTCTAATAACCGAATCATTAAGTACCTGGATCGATTGTGATTTATTGCTTGAATATAAAGTACGGTCAGCAACTACAACTTCCTTTAAATTGGTTATAGAATCATTTTGCGCCGAAATCAATTGGCACATTAAAACAAAAAGACAAGATAATAGTTTTCTAAAAGTCATAATTTCTGAACCCTTTTTCCCGAAAGTTCGATATTCGTTAAGAAAAAAGGCAGGTCTCCTGGCTTGCGTCTTGTTGTTTACCTTCCCATTTTTGAGTTTAGATTTTTTGAGTTTAGATTTTAGACTTAATCTAAGAAATCTGAATTCTAAAATCTACAATTTAAAACAGTGGTTTTGTAGATAACAACAAGCTTGATAGCTTACAGTTGCGGGAACAGCTTAGGTTTTGAACCTAATTCCCTTTTAATGTGTTTCATAAATGTAAAACACAACCTTAATTCGGGTGCAAATATAAAGTTAAAAATATTGAAAAATCAAATTTATACAGTTTTTAGAAAAAAAAATAAAAAATAATCAGTATTTAACTACTTTAAAGCATTTTTAAGCAATAACTTATAAAATTTCTATTTTAATCGTATCACCAAAATTAACTTTATTCTGAAAAGCATCTTTTAGTGATAAATCATTTATTTTACATAAAAAACTACGAATAACTCCAGCATGCGCTACGATAATCACTGGTTTTTCACTCCCACTTGTTAATCTATTTTTCCAGAAATCTAAAACTCGGTCATTCAAATCAACAAATGATTCTCCGTTAGGAACGCGTATATTTACAAAATCTTCCATCCAGGGATTTAGAACTTCTTGCGGAATAGCATCCCAACTTTTTAATTCCCAATCTCCAAAATTCATTTCCATCAATCTTGAATCTTCAATTACTGAACTAATTTGAGTGTTTTCTTTGATATATTCAGCCAAAATAACACAGCGTTGCAATGGGCTGGAATACAAAATGGCATCTTGTGGCAATTGCTCTACAATAGATTCAAAAACAGCATTGCAAGGCTCGATAATACCAACATCACTCTGACCGTAGCAAATTCCTTTTTCGCAAACTGTTTCGGTGTGGCGTACTAAATAAACTTCCATATTCCAATAATTGACAGATAAAAAATCACTTCACAAACTTGCTGCGTTGCTCCCAAGCAATCTCCTGTATAACCGTCAATCCATTTTTGAAAATAACGGGCAAGAAAAAACCTAGCGATAAAAACCGGCACTAAAGCCAATAACAGTTGCCATTGAAAAAAAGACAGAATCACGAGTGGTAATAATCCAAATAGCATAGCTCCAACTACTTCTTTCCAAGTAAATTTTTGGGCAATTGGTTTGCTCTTACTAGAGGCATCTTCTCTTGAGTATTCATGTGTAAAAACTATAGAGACTGCAGCCAAACGGCTTATTGAGTGAGCGGAAACAAAGAGCAGGATATTGTAGATTGGCGATTTTAGATTAATGATTTCTGATTTTGAAATCAAATTAAAAATTGCTTCAAATTTCAATAAAAAAAGTAAAACCAAACCAATGCTTCCATACGCACCAATAGCGCTGTCTTTCATTATCAAAAGGATTTTTTCTTTGGTCCAACCTCCTCCAAAACCATCACAAACATCAGCAAATCCATCTTCATGAAAAGCTCCTGTGGTTAGAATTCCAGCAATGATTGCCAGAATTACTGCAATTTCATTGGTAAATAAAATACTTGACAAATAATAAACAAAAAAAGAAATCCCCCCAACAATCCAACCAATTAAAGGAAAATAACGAGATGCCTTGTTTAAATAATCAGGATTATGATCGATGTTTTTAGGACACGGAATTCGGGTATAAAACATCAATGCCGTAAAAAATATATGTAATTGTCTTTTCATTTTTTTTATTTGATTTACGAACCGCTAACGCCAGCAGATTCAAAACTAGCCATTTCATTCAGGAAACATACCGCCGATTGGATAATTGGAAATGCCACAGCACAACCTGTACCTTCTCCCAATCGCAAATCAAGCTGCAGCAATGCTTGAACATTTAAATAATCCAGTATTTTTTGATGTCCTTGTTCTGCAGATGAATGACAGAATATAGCATTCTCTTTTACCGAAGGATTCATTTTATAAGCTATTAAAAATGCTACTGTACAAATAAATCCATCAACCAAAATGAGCATATTGTTTTGCTTGGCTTGAAGCATTCCGCCTGCCATTTGCATAATTTCGAATCCTCCGAAATAAGCTAGCTTGCTTTGCAAATCATTTGGACCACTATAATTTTTGAGTGCTTTTTTTAGAATATTTTGTTTCTGAATTAACTTTTCGTCTACAACACCAGTTCCTTTTCCGACACAATCCTCAATTGGTAATTCTAGGAGTATGCTCATCAAAACCGAAGCCGTAGAAGTATTTCCTATTCCCATCTCGCCAAAACCGATACAATTGCATTCCGTTTCAAAAATAGAATTGACTATTTCTTTTCCTTTCGTAAAGCACAAGTCTAATTCAGTTTGGGTCATTGCAGGATTCTGCAAAAACGATTGAGTTCCCTTCCCTATTTTGGCCGAAAATAAATTAGTATTTGTTGGGAAATCATAATTTACTCCAGCATCTACAATGGTTAACGCAATATCGTTTTGTTTACAAAACACATTGATAGCTGCTCCTCCTTCTAAAAAATTAGTGACCATTTGTCGGGTAACATCTTGTGGGTAAGCACTAACTCCATGATTGGCAATTCCGTGGTCGGCAGCAAAAACAACTATATTTGGCTTTGTTATTTTGGGTTCTAAAGTTTGAAAAACGATTCCTATTTGTTTCGCCAAACTTTCTAACACTCCTAATGAACCTGTTGGCTTTGTTTTATTATCTATTTTTTGTTGAAGTTCTTTAACTATTATAGAATCATTGGTGTGTGATTGCTTCGTTCCTCGCAATGAGTCTGGAACTGAGTTTGGAGGAGTTGAGATTAAAATCTCCTCAATAATTGGATTTTCTTGTTTTTGTTTCCAATTTAATTGTTGCAACATGGGTTGATTATCGTAATCCGTAGCTGGTTTGCCTACACAAAAATATCCTAAAGGCTCAATATGTTCAGGTAATCCCAAAAGTTGTTTGAATTGATAATAATTCAGGATTGAAACCCATCCCATGGAATATCCCTGCTCTGTCAATGATAGCCAAATGTTTTGGGCTGCGCATACCGCACTAAACTTTATTGCTTCATTGCTACCAACTGTTCCAATAGTAAAATTATTCAAAACCGAACGATCGTAACCAATCACCAATCCGAGTGGTGCTTCCTCAATCGCTTCTAATTTTAAAGATTTGTATTGTGCTTTTTGCTGCTCATCATCCGTTGAGTTTGATGCCTTTTTATCATAATCCAAGAACAAGTCTTTTACTGCTTTTTTTATCTCAGCAGACTTGATTATATAATATTTTGTTGCATCTGTCAATCCTACTGAGGGGGCATAATGTCCTGCCTGTAGCGCTTTTTGAATCACTTCATCCGGTATTGCATCATTTGTAAAATGGCGCGTATCCCGACGGGATTTTATAATTTCATCTAAGGTCATTACTATGTGGTATTTTTGCGTTAGGGATAGTAGCGGCATCTCCCGATTTATAAAAACAAGGCTTTTTAGCCGTAGTTTTTATTATCGGGAATACAGCGAATAGCCCGACCCTTGTGGGAACGCCCAAATTTAGAAACTTATTTTTATAAAATCTATCCTTTTATTTTCACAGGAATTCCAGAAACCATTAACACAACAGTTTCGGCTTTCTGAGCTATGTATTGATTCATCCAACCTTGAAGTTCTGTGAATTTTCTTCCGATGTGAGTATCAGCATGAACTCCCATTCCTATTTCATTGGTGACAATAATGATTTTCGTATTTTCCTGTTGAGCAATCGCATCCAATTCGGCTTTGGCTTGCTCTAAACTTAAAGCAACATCATTCTTGGTATCTACAAAGAAATTGGTTAACCAAAGCGTCACACAATCTACAATTGCTACTTTTCCGGAAAAATCAATTTCGCTTAAATGTTTTTCTTTTTCTATGTTTACCCAACGTTCATCACGATCTTTTTGATGACGATCTACGCGTTTTTGAAAATCTTCATCCCATTTTCTGGCTGTTGCCACATACATTGGATTTTTAGATAAATCTTTGGCCAAATTTTCGGCATAACTGCTTTTTCCTGAACGCTCTCCGCCCGTTATTAAGTATATCATTTTTTTATTTTAAACTTCTCCCCTAAGGATTATGACTCTAATTAGGTAATAAATTATTTTTTTAACAATTGTCTGATGGACACTAAATGTCCAAAGAAAACAATTGGAACTATAAAAGTAGGCAACCAACTGAACGGGAAATTCAAGACTGCTATATTGGGTTGGTCAAATCCAAACTTTTGCATTGGCGAAGGTATTGACAATATTGCAATTACTACAATATTCACTAAAAGGCCTAGACAAATGAAATTCCAGAATAAAATAATTTTTCTATTCAAGGCTCTTTTCTTAAATCCGTAATAGGCAATAAGAGGTGCGGTTAATCCCGCTATTATATCAAAATTTCTCCCAGCAAAAGTCATTACTTCCGGAACCGCTTTGTTAAGAAATAAACAAAACAAAACTATCTCAACCGGAATCCTTAGCATGTGCAAATAAGTAATTTTTGCCAAAGGTAAACTATCTATAAATTTCCTTCCTCTTGCTTTGGCAAACAATAGCACAATAGTAATAATGAGAGGTAAAACTCCAAATAATGCAATTTTAGGCGGAAATAAATTTACATTAGAATTGTAAAAATTATTAAAGGTCAAAACGGCTTGAATAAACAACCAAATTATCGAACCAAATAAAATAATACTCGCTTTTTTTCTTATAGTTTCTGTACTTGAACTATTGATAACCCAATAAAAAAGTGCTAAAGTAACCAATGTGGTTATCAAGAAAATTATCGAAACGAAGGGAGGCAAATTTTCTATCATAGTCTGCAAATTATGTTGTTACTAAATTATGCTCTTCTTTTTATCAATATGGACAATGACGACAATCGTTTTTGCAACAATGCCCTCGTTTGAGATGAAACCAAGCTTTAAAAACATAGTTACCATCCTCTAAATAATAATCTATTCCTTCTATTATATTGGTGGCTTCAGGCAATAATGAAGCTTTATTTCCTTTTGCAGTTTCGGGAGTTACAGTAGCTACAAATTCATCAATTTTTGTTGAACAAGCTGTTGCAAAACAAGTAGGACAAAGACAATCAGCTATATCATAAGGATTGAAAATGGGAGGAAAATCATTGCACCAGCATTTTTCACCATCTAATGTATCTCCACAATTAAAAGGTGTTTTACAACTAGAACAATGTTTTACTTTTATAGCATTCATTTTGTAAAGATAGTATTTGTCTCATTTTTTACTGCAAAAATTAAACAAGAAATTTATAATTTAATATACCTTTGTCGTTATTGAAAAAATTATAATATGAAATTTTCGTTCTACAAAGTTCTCTTATTCATCGTTCTATTTTCATTTATTGGATGCAAAAAAAATGAAACAAAAGACATAACAAATGACGCTAGCACTGCAAATAGCATTCGATATGCCAAAAGTTTAGCCATTTATAAACACAAAGGTTATACTGTAGTAACTGTGTCAAATCCTTGGCCAGATGCTGTTAAAAATTTTACTTATATTCTAAAGGAGAAAAACGGAATTGTTCCTGATAGCTTAAAAAAATACAATCAAATTCCCGTTCCACTACAATCTATTGTTGTGACTTCGACCACAAATGTACCTTTTCTGGAAATGCTGGGTGTAGAAAAATCACTTGTTGGATTCCCACATACAGATTATATTTCATCCGAAAAAACCAGAGCATTAATTGATGCTGGTCATGTTAAAAATGTTGGACAAAACGAAAAACTCAACATCGAACAGCTTATCGAATTAGCTCCGGAACTCATTGTGACTTTTGGAATTGACAACAACAATCCTACTCTTGAAAATTTACAGAAAAGCGGCTTAAATGTATTAATCCAAGCTGATTGGATGGAACAATCCCCTCTTGGAAAAGCGGAGTGGTTAAAACTCTATGGTGCTTTGTTTGGTAAAGAAAAAGAGGCTGATATTTTATTTGAAGATATTGTAAAAGAATACAATAATGCTATAGCATTGGTTGCTGCCAAAAAACCAACTTCTACCGTATTGTATGGCTCAATGTACCAAGATCAATGGTTTGTAGCCAGAGGTAGCAGCTGGGTTGCCCAATTCATGAAAGATGCCAAAGCAAATTATCTTTGGGCAACACTTGAAGGTACGGGAAGCCTTGGATTATCTTTTGAAAACATATTAGACAAAGCAAAAACAGCTAATTTTTGGATTGCAACTGGTTCCTTCAAATCTTTATCTGAATTAGAAAATGCCAACCCACATTATAGCCAGTTTGATGCTTTTACCAATAAAAACATTTATACTTTTGAAGGAAAATTAGGAGCTACCGGTGGTACTGTTTTTTATGAACTTTCTCCTGCCCGACCTGATTTAGTGTTGAAAGATTACATCAAAATTTTTCATCCTGAATTGCTTCCTGACTATACTTTTACTTTTGCTAAAAAATTGAATTAAATACAAATTGACTGACCTAATTCGTTATTGAAACGAGTTAGGTCTTTTTCTAAAAAAAGGGGTTTGAACAATCAAAAACGAAATACAATCTTATTCTCATTGCTCTTTTTGGGGCTCATCATCTTATTTTTTGTAAACATTAGTTTGGGATCGATTACTATCCCTTTCAAAGAAGTCTACACTAGTTTGACCGGTGGTCAATCCAGTAAATCTACTTGGGAATACATTATAATTAATTATCGTTTGCCTAAAGCTATTACCGCTGTTTTAGTTGGAATGGGATTGTCTATAAGCGGATTATTAATGCAAACTTTATTTCGGAATCCGCTTGCTGGTCCTTATGTTTTGGGCCTTAGCTCGGGTGCAAGTTTGGGCGTTGCCTTTGTAATATTGGGAGCAAGTATATTGCCCTCTTTTTTGAGTGGAATTTTATTATCTCCCTACGGAATCGTTTTAGCATCTACTCTAGGCAGTACCTCCGTATTATTATTGGTCTTATTGGTTTCGCAACGCTTACGGGACACTATGGCTATTTTGATAGTTGGACTTATGTTTGGTAGTTTTACCAGCGCCGTTGTTGGGGTTCTTACCTATTTCAGTTCGGCTGAACAATTACAGAAATTTACTTTTTGGTCTATGGGAAATTTGGGCAACTTATCTTGGCCATCCATTCTAATTTTATCGATTTGTGTGTTATTGGGTTTATTTCTCAGTCTACTAAGCATCAAACCCTTGAATGCATTATTACTGGGTGAAAATTATGCCAAAAGTATGGGGTTAAATTTTAATAAAGCCCGTCTTATTATCATTCTGGCAACAAGTATTTTGGCAGGAGGCATAACGGCTTATGCAGGTCCAATCGCTTTTATTGGACTGGCGGTTCCTCATATTGCCAAATTAGTATTCCAAACCAGTAACCATAGCGTATTATTTTGGAGCACTTTACTTTTTGGAGCAGCCATTATGTTGATTTGCGATGTGGTTTCCCAAATGCCAGGAATGGAAGTTACGCTGCCTATTAATGCCATCACGTCTATATTGGGAGCACCCGTAGTTATTTGGTTATTGGTTCGAAAGAAGAATTTTAAGTAGTCCATTTAACCATAATAGTAGTTTATAGATTTATAATTTTAAATAGAAAAAATATGCCGCATTTTGTAATTGATTGTTCTGAAAATATATTGAGTCTAAAATCTCCTAAAGAAATTATGCAAGCCGTTTATGACACTGCTGAATCCACTGGTCTTTTTGACCAAGGAGATATCAAAGTTCGTATCAATCCTTTTCAATATTACAACATTGGGAATACTGAAGATGATTTTATTCATATTTTTGCCAACATAATGGAAGGCCGAACAACTGATCAAAAAAGTAATCTCTCTCACAAAATAATTAGTCAATTAAAAGTGATGTTTCCTGAGGTTCCCATTTTATCTATTAACATTAGGGATTTTGAGAAAGCAACCTATTGCAATAAATCTATGGTGTAATATTTTTATCATGCAGTTTTTAAATAAGAATTTTAGAATCCCTCAAAATGAGTAATATCCTCTCCACTCAAAATTTAAGCATTGGTTACACTTCCAAAAAAGGAATTACTACCATTGCTGAAAACCTCAACCTAAATTTTCAAACAGGAAAACTGATTGCTTTAATTGGGGCGAATGGTATTGGAAAATCAACTTTATTACGCACTATTACTGGGATCCAAAAACCTTTGCACGGAACTGTTTTACTGAATGATAAAAAAATATCCAGCTACGAACCATTGGCTTTAGCCCAAAATTTAAGTATGGTTTTGACGGAAAAATTACCTCCTAGTAATTTAACCGTTTTCGAATTAGTCGCTTTGGGACGTCAGCCCTACACTAATTGGATTGGCACTTTATCAGATGCTGATATTCAAATTGTTCAAGATGCAATAGCGCAAACCCAGATCGAACATTTATCCCAAAAAAAACATTATGAAATAAGTGATGGACAATTACAAAAAGTTTTAATCGCAAGGGCATTGGCTCAAGATACTCCTTTGATTATTCTCGATGAACCTACTACACATCTGGATTTATTACACAAAGTTTCGTTACTGAAACTCTTAAAAAAACTATCACACGAAACTGGAAAATGTATTTTATTTTCGACTCATGATATTGATATGGCTATCCAATTGTGTGACGAAATGATTATTATGACTCCCGAAACTGTGGTTCAAGATGAGCCTTGTAATTTGATATCAAAGGGAATTTTCGACAATATATTTAAGGACGAAAATCTTTTTTTCGACAAAGAAAAAGGAAAATTTACTTTCAAAAATCTATAATAAGTTGTTTATCTTTGTAAGAGTCGTAAAATCTTAAAGATGAAACACTTACTTGGAATTATTTTGTTTTTTGGAATGACCATAAGTTTGGCACAAACAAAGTTGGAAATGACACCTAAAGGTTTTGCTCCTCTTGAAATAGAAACGCCCAATCGACCGATTAATAAACTATTAGAGCAGTCTAAAGAATGGGCTCCCTATTACAATAAAGATGGTTCAGATGTTTTTGACGTGACTGAAAATTCCTTAACAATAGAAGCTGTCTATGAAAATGCTTATTCCTATTGGAATATAGCTGTAAAATATAATTTTGATATCAAATATAGTCTCAAAATTGTATTTAGAGAAGACCAAAAATATACACTTACGTTTATTGTAAAAGAAATTTATACCGGTAGAGTACCTTTGAAAACTACTATAGCTGATTTTTTTACTCCTGAAGGAAAACTCAAAGACGATTATAAAGACGTAAAACCTTCATTAGAAAAAACCGCAAATAAAATTGTAAAGTCTTATATTAATTTCATAGCCCAACAGTCCGCCCCATTATCCGTTACAGGAGTGAATACTAAAAACTGAACACTGAAATACTGGCTTTTAAATTCCTTTCAATAAATTAATGCTCACTGTAGCAATGTCTGAATCTGGAAATTTTTTAAAATAGTTAAGATCCAGAAATAATCCCGCCTCAGCAGCAATTTTATGTAAGACATCAATCTCAACAATATATTGATCCGAAAATCCGTGTGTGGCATCATAGGCCGTAGCAGCTGTTTTACCCAAATTTGCGGCTGTTAAATGTGGTGCTATTGTGTGTAATTCAATAATGAGTAATCCAAATTTATGTACATAAGGCGACCATTTCTTAAAATGTTCCAATAAATTATCTTCGACCAAATTATTATTAATACGTACTCCTCTGTGTGCAAATGCTCCAGTTGAACTACTTATTCTTCCTTCGGAGATTTGTTTTGGCGTTTCCCAAATTCGGTTATGATCCAGAAAAGTCCTTACATTCAACAGATCCTTTAAATCGATATTATAATTTTCAGACAAATCATCGGCTAGCAAATCGGGTCTACCGATGTCTCCCCAAATTACTTTAGCCCAAATATCTGCTTTAATCAAATTGGCACGAGTCACTTTAAGAGCTGTTTCATTATAATCTACCCCCACCAAAAATAAAGGATGAGTATTTAGCATTTTTCCTCTTAAAGTTTGGCGGTCAATTACATCAAAAATGTGCTCTAAGAAAGCACCGTTTCCGCAGCCCATATCAAGTATTCCTTTTGGTTGTTCTTCTATAGGCAAATTAAAGAGTTTGATAATAATTTCGTCAACCACTTTAAAATAAGTGTCATGCGCTCCACCACTTCCCCACACATTCATCTCACGATCTACATGGATTTCTGTTTCACCATCCCCAACGATTCTTAAAACAGAAGGATTCCCAAAAATTAATTCATCTATTTTACTAAAAGTTGGCAAATACGAAACTGTTACGCCATAAGCAGAAGCTCTTTTGGCGAAAAACAAACCTTTTTCCGTAAATTGATAATTGCCTTTTTTCTCGGTAAACCATTCTAAATAAACCAAAAAATCAAGGATGATTTTGAAATTTTCAGGAGATTTATGAAACTCTTCCGGACGGAAAGAGATTTCCATAAAATATTTGTGAAACATGCCACTCATACCGAGACGCACTATTGTTGGACCAACCAAAAAACCCTCGATATGTTTTAAGATTTGATGCTGAATAGTATTGGTCAAAGAATCCTCAGAGAACAGAATTCCATAATTGTCTTTGTATTTTTCGAAAATAAATTTCAAACGTTCAAAAGGAGCTTCTTCAAATAATCTGGGATGAAAATCCATCGAAAATTTCAATAAATCCACCACATCTTTATATAACGGAAAAAGAGAAAAAGCAATTTCGCTTTTCTCATTTATAGCAATGATAATCTCGTCAGTGCTTGTATTTATATGATAATCAACGAAACCTTGAGAAGCCAAAACACGCAGACCTACATTGAGATAACCTTCATTAGATTTGAATATTGAGGTCAGTTCTGAAAGGCGTACCTCTTTTTTGTCTAAAATATGGGCTAACACCCCTTTTTTATAAAGGGAATATGCAACTGGAGATGTTACTAAACCGTCGAGATGTTTGAAAATAGTACTCCGTAAGGAAACGTTATCTATCATAAAAAGAGATTTAAGACAGGAATATAATGTCTATCTCAAATATATAAAAATTCTCTTTAAAATAATAGATTGTTTTTTGCAGCAAATAGATTTCAACCACTTCAAATTAAACACCTAATCCAATCTGTCTCTTCGCTTCGCCTACAACAAAAGCAACCGAATTGGCAATATTAAAACTTCTAATTAAGGGTGACATAGGAATGGTCAGATGATTTTCGAATAATGCCAAAACTTCGCCACTTAAACCTACACTTTCCTTGCCAAAAACTAACCAATCACCATCCTGAAATTGATTCTCTAAATAAGACTTTTTTGCATGGGAACTCATCAGGAAAACTCTGGATTGATCTGGGATTTGAGACATCCACTCGGCAACATTTTGATATTCGGTAACATCAAGGTGTACCCAATAATCTAGTCCGGAGCGCTTCAGATTCTTATCATTGATAACAAACCCAAAAGGATGTATTAAATGCAAACGGCTTTCGGTGCCTACACACAAACGGCCAATATTTCCGGTATTATTTGGTATTTCGGGTTCTACGAGAACAATATTTAACATAACTATTTTTGTTGTTTTTTATCAAGGTCTAACAATCATTAGCCTGATAGTTTTCATTCTCAAGTGCATTTTCTAAACTCTCAATTTGTTTAGCACTTACTTTTATTTTCTTTAAATCTACTTTTAGCTGTTTTTTCCCATCTGGTGAAATCCACAAACCTTTCAATTGATTGTTTTCTCTTTTCAAAAGAAAAACTCCGGTATTAAAATGTTCTACCATCGTAAATTGATTCTGAGATTCTGAGAACGTTATATCAAACAAAATCCATTCTTTATTCTTATTGGATTTATACTTGTATATTCCATCAGAATATATCGTTGGACAACCATTTTCAGCAACTTTTAGGTACAGGGAGATTTCTATTTTTCCGTCTATTTTCCCTTCATATAATTCTTGAGAAATTACTTTTTGGGAATATCCGTAACTTGATAATAACAACAGTGCAAAAACTAAGATTTTCGATTTCATTTTTAAATATTTCAATTATAAAAAACTTTTTACTTCTAGAACTTCCCCAGCTTGTAATTCATTCAAATATACATTTCCTATTCGGACTCTTACCAATCTTAATGTAGGAAAACCAACAGCCGCTGTCATTTTACGCACTTGTCTAAACTTTCCTTCATTGACCGTAATAGAAGCCCAAGAAGTAGGACCGTGACGTTCATCTCGAATCTTTTTTCCTCTTGCTCCAAAATTTGGAATCTCGTTTACAATAAAAGCTTCGCAGGGTTTGGTGATATACTTTGTACCATTAAAACCAATTTCGACACCTCTTTTCAATTGTTCTATGGCTTCTGGAGTAATAATACCATCGACTTGTACATAGTATTCTTTATCGACTTTTTTGCTCCTAATGATTTCACTCATTTTTCCATCAGTGGTCAATAACAGTAATCCTTCGGAGTCTTCATCAAGCCTACCGATAGCCATTGTCCCTACAGGAAAATCATATAATTCCCCCAAAAGTTTTTTCTTGCGCTTCAATTCGTAAATAAACTGACTTAAATAACCGTAGGGTTTATGGATGATGAAATGATGGTGCATAAATATGAAAAATCAATTATGGGGCTAAACTACAATTTTGAATTCTGAATTATAGAACTACAATAAAAAAATATAAAGAAAGTGAGATAAAATAATTTTAGAACAAATGATTCCTGTCTAAATATCTCTTTTTTTCAATACTTAAAACAGTAGAAAACATTCCTTTTTAACCTAACTATTTTATTTTTTCAAAATCAAAAATCAATACACATACATACCAAAATCAGCATATAAATCACGAATCCCATAAAAAAAGCACATTTTACAAGTGATATATTGCTATATCCTTAAAAACACAATACAATAACTTTTTGATTTCATAATACTTACTTAACTTAAAAGCCTGTAGATTTGATTTCTAAAAACTCAACTTTTTTTAACAAATGAAAAACATCTACCCAACATGTCATTTAGTATCTTTTTTAACTCTATTTTTTT
Organism: Flavobacterium aestivum; assembly: GCF_026870175.2. NCBI lineage: Bacteria > Pseudomonadati > Bacteroidota > Flavobacteriia > Flavobacteriales > Flavobacteriaceae > Flavobacterium > Flavobacterium aestivum. Next base: position 4,274,607 of record NZ_CP113977.2, read on the forward strand.
GCTTTTCTTTTTCTCTTTCGGGACAAACACATCCAGCAATACAAAATTTACCTTTTTCAGAAAATTTTGATGCACTGACAGCAACTAGCAATATCTATCCTGCCGGTTTTCAAGGATGGACAGTAGGTACAACACCTATCCCTACTCCAAGTAATTACAATACTAGCGCTACCCTCATTGCGGACAAAGCTTTAACACCAAGTAGTACTGCAGCTACTACAAGTGGCAACATCCATAACTACAATGGAAAAATTGGTTTTCTGACTACAAGTTCATTAGACTTAACTCTAGGATTTGCTTTTACAACAACTGGAAAAACTGGAATCGTAGTACAATATGATGCTATGGTAATACGTAATCCTTATGACGGTACTAGTAACACCCGAATATCCGAAATGGCTTTGCAATATCGAGTAGGCACTACTGCTCCTTTTACAACACTCACATCTACCGTTTATGTAAGCAATACCTTCAAACAAATTTCTACTACAACTGCCGAAGTAAACTCACAACCTATAAAAGTCATTTTACCTGCTGAATGCGAAAATCAAAGTATTGTTCAAATCAGGTGGATTTCCAAACAAAATTCAGGAACAGGTTCCCGACCGTCTTTTGCCATTGACAATATAAGCATTCAAAATGATGTAACAGCTCCTGTGAATATAAGTGGTTTTCCAAAAATAGACAATATACTATCTAATGGTTTTGATTTTTCTACAC